>DAOUVF010000335.1 GCA_030667765.1 Bacteroides sp. | reverse complement strand
CCATACGTCGAACCGCCAGTCAGTATCATTCACCGGATTCACTCATCGGTTATGGCATTCCGGATCTTGAACTCGCTGATTTACTGCTCACAGCATCAATGCCCACAGCGAGCCGGATCCATGTCTTTCCAAATCCCGCGACTCAATATATCAATATCTGGTTCCCAGACACCGATGAAGCAGGTAATTATTATGAGATCATTGATGTAACCGGCAGGAAAATGCAGGAAGGAAGGATCTATTCCAAAAATCAGAACCAGGCGGAGATTTATGTAGAACTTCTAGCTGCCGGCACCTATCTCATCCTTGTGCATACCCAGTATGAAAGGATGAAGGGTATATTTATCAAGCAGTAATGGAGGAGGGCAACAGGCATACTATGAAACTCTCAGATCTGCATGATGAGATCCGGGAGGTCATTCAAAGCAGCTTTGAAATCCCCCGCTGGATCAGCTGTGAGATTATGGACATTACCCAAAACTACAGCGGACATTGTTACCTTGATCTTATAGAAAAGGATGAAAAATCCGACAAAGTCCTTGCCAGGGCCAGGGCAACCATATGGGCTTCCTCATACCGCATGTTAAAACCATATTTCGAGACAAGTACCGGTTATGAGCTTGCATCAGGGATCAAGATCCTGGTACTCGCCAGGGTAGAATTTCATCCGGTTTACGGCCTCAGCCTAAACATCCAGGATATTGATCCCACCTATACCCTGGGAGATGTGGAACGTAAAAAACGGGAGATAATTCAACGGCTTGAGACAGAAGGGGTACTTGATATGAATAAAGAGATACCGCTTCCGATCGTACCACAGAAGATAGCAGTCATATCATCCATGACGGCAGCAGGCTATGAAGACTTTATAGATCAACTCAAAGGAAATCCATATGGATATCAATTTTATACCCGCCTTTTCCCGGCAGTGATGCAGGGTGAGAATGCAGTACAAAGCATCATCGCATCCCTGGAAAAAATATTTGAATTCGAGTCCCATTTTAATGCAGTAGTGATCATCAGAGGGGGAGGATCAAAATCAGACCTTGCCTGCTTTGACAGCTACGACCTGGCTTACCATGTTTCACAATTTCCCCTGCCCGTCATCACGGGGATTGGTCATGAGCATGACGATACTATTACAGACCTGGTGGCACATACACGGCTGAAGACACCTACTGCTGTGGCTGGCTTTTTCATCGACAAACTTGCTTCATTTGAAGGGGAACTCGAAGAATTCCAGAACGTTCTGATCAATGCCACAATAAGCATCCTGAATGAACAGAAGCTACGGCTTCAGCTTCATCAGCAAAAATACGTATCCGGATCTGTTGCCATAGTCCATGCCCGGCAGGAACATCTCCTGAAACTCACCGGGAATGCACGCTTCCAGGTACAACAACAATTGCGCTCCAATGATAAATTGATCACGCGATTCATGGAAAAACTCAGGAGCACGGCTAAACATATCCCCCAAAGAAAAACCATTGAATCAGTCCATATCATGCAACGATTCCGGCAATTAATACACAATAAAATGGAAGGTGAAGATAAAAGGCTTGAAGAATATCAAAGGCTGTTAGCCTATGCTGAACCCGGACAAATCCTTAGAATGGGTTTTTCCATTTCACGGAAGGATGGAAAAGCGCTTAAAGATGTGAAAAATACCGGGCCCGGAACCATCGTGGAAACGGAATTGTACAGGGGGAAATTCAAAAGCAAAATAACAGATATACAGAAAAAAAAATTACTTTAGCTAGGGAAGAACCGGCAAACTGATGACCAGATTAGCTCTTACAGCAATATTATCCGCCATATTTTGGCCTCTGTCCATTTTTTCTCAAGTCGAGTCCAGGCAGGATAGCCTCGAGAACTTGCTGGATGATGCTAGTCCGGAGGAGCGGATTGAGATTTTCTGTGAATTGTCAGAAACTTACTGGCAGTGTTCCTATGATACAAGTCTCCTGATGGCCATCCATGCCCATACCCTGGCCCTGGAGATTGACAACAAACAGCTGATAGCCAAATCTTTAAACATGACAGGAAATGCTTATTACCTGATGGGCGATTTCACCAAGAGCATGGATCATTACCTGAAGGCGCTTGCCATCCGGGAAGAATTGGGAGACAGCAACAGCATTGCCAGTTCCTACAATAATATCGGCGCTGTTTACTTGCAAATGAAGGACCACCAGCGAGCCCTGTATTATCTGAAAAAAGCAAAGATCATCTTTGAGGCATTGCAGGATGAAGTCCATCTTTTCTCAATCATGAACAATATCGGTGCTGTGTATATAGAAAATGAAAAATATGACACAGCCTATCAGTATTTAACCGAGGCTTATGAAATTGCACAGCGGACCCGGGATGAGGATAACACATCGATAGCTCTTACAAATCTTGGCGAAACAGCACTGTCCATGGGACGGCTTAGCCAATCCCTGGACTATCAAAAGAAAGCCCTGGAGATCAGCCGAAAACTGGGTAACAAGGCCATGATGGCCACCATTTATACAAACCTTGGTAAAACCTACCTGGAAACCAAGAACTATCAACAGGCCTTTGATGCTTTCAATGAGAGCCTGGACTTGTCCGAAGAAGTAAATTCAATGCCTGATCTTCGGGAGAACTATCATTATCTTTCTGAATATTATGATATTCATAGAGATTATAAACAGGCCCTGCATTACTATCGATTATATGCCTCTGCCAAAGACAGCATTAATTCGCAGGAGGCCATGATCCGGATCAAGGAAATGGAAAACATTTCCCAGGCCCAGGCCATGCAGCAGGAAATTGAATTATTAAGGAAAGACAGTGAGATCAGCAATCTCGAGGCTACCAGGTTAAAGAACACCATTCTTTTCCTTGCGGCTGTATCGTTGATGATCATCCTTGTGTTTGTCGTGTACTACCAGAAGAACAGGTTAAAACGTGAAACCACAAGGCTCCTGGAGGAGAAAAACAAACAGCTCGAAAAATCAAACTTAAAGTTGCAAAATTCGGAGAAACACCTGAAAGAGTTAAATTCCACCAAGGATAAGTTTTTTTCCATTATCGGACATGATCTTCGAAATCCATTGAACGCCCTGCTTGGTTTCAGTGAATTGATATCAGGTAATTCAAGGGATTATACCTCGGAAGAGATCCAGAGGTACAGCAAGATCATCAATGAGGCAGCAAAGAATATTCATCTGCTTATTGAAAACCTGCTGGAATGGTCCCGGTCGCAATCAGGCAATATTGATTACCTTCCTGAAAAGACAGATCTTGCACCCATGGTTACAGAGATTTTTAAGGTATTTGAGATCCATGCTGATAAAAAGGGAGTAAACATGGTGTCAGAGATCCCAGAGGATGTCAGCGTAAACGCCGACAGGAATCTTTTATCCACCATCCTCCGGAATTTAATCAACAATGCTGTAAAATACACTCCCAACGGCGGGCAAGTCAGGGTATTCTGTGAACAGAATAACAGTGAGATAACCATTTCCGTCGAGGACACAGGTATAGGGATGTCTGAAAAACAGCTGGATAATCTTTTCAGACTTAATAGCAATGTATCCATGCCTGGTACGTCGGAAGAGAAGGGAACCGGTCTTGGCCTGATTCTTTGTAAAGAATTTGTGGATATGCACAGGGGGGAAATCTGGGTTTCCAGCAAGCCAAAAGAGGGAAGTATTTTCTCTTTTACTCTGCCGTTAAAAACAAAACAATAGTTCTATGAGCAAAGACCCCACATACAATGAGGCCATCACTGAGATCGAAGAGATCCTGCAAAAAATTGAATCCGGTGAATTAGATGTGGATGAACTGACGGAAAAAGTGAAACGTGTGGCCTACCTCCTTGAAACATGCAAAAAAAAGTTGAAAACAACTGAAAGCGAAATTCAGAAGGTAATAGATGGCCTTGAAAAAGATGAGGAGTCTTAAGGTGTTGCCATCAATCTCAATTATCCATATTCACTTCCAGGTCAATGTTGCTAATGTCTTCCTGGTCGGGACAATAATCAGCAAGATTGCATAGTTCGGTTGCATAGCCGACACGCATGTTCGCTGTCT
>DAOUVF010000128.1 GCA_030667765.1 Bacteroides sp. | reverse complement strand
TGGCCATAAAATGCAGGGGGATTTCAACCTTGTAAAATTCCATCAGCGCCCTGAAGCATGCCGTGATGATCGCACTTGACCCTGCCAATCCAAGCCGGTAAGGGATATTAGAGGAGTATCGAAGGGTAAAATTATTTTCATGGATCTTGATATTTTCTGTCATGCAATAATCATAAAAGCGTTTTACCGCAGCCTTTAACAGCCTGATGCCACCATAGTATCCATATAATTCCACATCCTCACTCAGCTCAGATATGCTGTCGAAGACGTTGGAATCATAATCAGCCGGCAGGATTTCAATCTCCGGAGTCTCATAAAGAACCACATTGGCCGAAAAATTTTTAAAAAGGAAGGCAATGGTCTTGCCAAAGTAACCATCCGAGGGATTTCCCAGCAATGCTGCCCTTGGATAGGATTTTGTACTTATGATCACTATGCGTAAAATTTATAATGTTAAATAATCCTTCATTATGGGTTTTCTCTGAAAATCCTGCTTTTCAGGATTCTCTTCCTGGCAAGGAAATAGCGAAGGGAGACCCCCATCACTCCCATGCCATATTTAAAACTTCTGCTGATATTAATGGATGAGGCTTCTTCAAAATACTTGGTCGGGCAGGTGATTTCAGCAATCTCGAACCCTGCGTAAAAAATCTGGGCAAGCATCTGGTTATCAAATACAAAATCATCAGAATTTGCCTCGAAGTTTATTTTCCGCAGGACATTCGCAGAAAATGCACGGAAGCCCGTATGGTATTCAGACAATTTCTGCCCGATCATGAAATTCTGAAACAGGGTCAGAAAGCGGTTTGAAATATATTTATAAACGGGCATCCCGCCTTTCAGCGCTCCACTGCCAAGTATCCTGGAGCCAAGGACCACCTCGTAAACACCATTTGCAATCAGGAAACACATGGAATGGATCAATCTCGGATCATACTGGTAGTCAGGATGAAGCATGACGACTATGTCAGCTTTAAGATCGAGTGCTTTCAGGTAACAGGACTTCTGGTTGCCTCCATAGCCTTTGTTTTCCTCGTGTTCGATGATATGCTTAATGCCCAGTTCCCTGGCTACAATCACCGTCTGGTCATTGCTTTTATCATCGACCAGAATAATATGATCCACAATATCCAAAGGGATATCCCTGAATGTGCTCTCCAGGGTTCTCTCCGCATTAAAGGCAGGCATAACCACGGCAATGCTATTGTTTCTGATCATCTGGCATTCTTTTGGTTAATACTCGCGGGGTCTCTGAGACAGAACGAAAAGCCGTTCTCCTCATAAAGCAGTTCCAGATCGGGATTGGATTCCTGGAAATTTGCAAGGGTCTTGCTGCGCAATATAAAATATGCTGGTTTGTCAATGTCTCCCCTCAGGAGCCATTCAGGGTCCTGGGACCGCTGATTTTCAGGTATGGGTTTGGCTGCATAGAACAGATGTGCATAACTTTTCATGCCCAGGGTATTCACATAACAATCCTCCCCCTTCCTGTCCTTACAGAATTCGATCAATGCATGCTGGGAATAAACCTCAATCTTACCAGCCGTAAAAAACAACATAAGATTCAGAAACAGGGTAACATTAATCAGCATGGCGATGTAAGCGGTCTTCTTATTTTTTCTCAGCAGTATCAGGGTCACTATAATGCCAAGTATAAACACCAGTCCTATCAGTCCCTCGAAACCACTCCAGTAAACATCTGCTTTCATATTCGCCTGTGTAAAAGGATCACTGAAATATCCCATCTCCAGGATATCGTCCATTCTTGAAGCGAGAATTGGGGTGATGGAGAAGGCAAGCCCGATGATGATCCCAAGCACTGCATAAATAATATTCAGCCAGCGGTAATTCTTGATCCGCTCAAGGATGATCTTGTATATCACATATGCTCCAAGGAAAGTCAAAGGCAGATAGCAGAGGGATGAATAATGAACGATCTTTGTTTTCACCAGGGAAAAAACCAGCAGGACCACCCAGAAAAGAACTATCATCCAGCGTTTGAAACGCTTCTGTGAATTGTCATCATAGTAACTCCTGCGAAATGCCTTGAGCGCAAATACAGAGATCGGGAATACACCGATGAATAAGATTATAAAATGATAGAACAGGAAGCCCCCGTGACCGGAATCCTCGGTTCTGAGCAGCCTTACCTGGTATTGGACAAATTCAAGGATCACGCTGAAATTCCCGATGGCAATCTGGATAATGAACCATAAACCGCCTACACCGGTGAGTACAATAAGGAATACCAGTATCTCACTCCACAGGATCCTTAACCTGAACTTATTCAGGGCCCAGAATGCAGCCACTGTCAGTCCGAATAATAAGATTGAAACAGGTCCCTTGGTCAGGTTGGCCATTCCAAGCAGCACAGCTGAGAGGATCAGGTTCTGCCAGCGTTTTTCTCCCCTCTCAGCATCCAGAAAACGGATCAGGTTCAGGAGGGCTGCAAAAATAAAAAGGTTAAACCACGGATCAATAATGCCTGATTTGAAATACAGAAAGGGTAGTATGGAACCCGTATAACTGAGTACCCAGAACCAGGCAAAGCCGGTATCATAGATCCTCCTGCCCGTCCTGAACAGAACCGCCAGGGTGAACATGGCGCAGATCACATTCGGGAACCTGGCCGCAAATTCATTGATCCCGAATACCTTCATTGACAATACCTGCATCCAGATAAAAAGCGGTGGTTTCTGGTAAAATGCTTCAAAGTCAACATGCACTGTAAGGTAATCCCCTGTGAGGATCATCTCCCGGGCAGATTCAGCAAAATTTATCTCGTCCCAATCAAAGAGGTGAATACCGCCCAGGAAAGGAACAAAAAGCAATAATGCGCCGAGGGCGATCAGGATTTCAGTGGTGATGGGCCTTTCTTTGAGCACTTCTTATTTGTAAGTATTCCGCCTGATGACACCGGTCAGTGACCGGTCAATCCATGCAGATTTGAATTTCCGAAAATACCAATAAAAAAACAAAGCTGAAAAAACACCAAGCAGGGAACCGCCCAGAACATCGATCAGGAAATGCTGCGACAGGTAAACCCTTGATATACCGGCCAACCATGCTATCAGCATCAAGCCTGATACGGCATATTTTTTATTGATAATGAATCCCGTCAGTAAAAGGACTGCGAATGCGGTGGTGGTATGTCCGGAAGGAAAAGCCAGGGTATGATGCAAATCAATGCCAGGCACCAATTCGAGTCCAGGCATCCGATCCAGGTATGCCGCCGGCCTCAGGATATCCGGGAACACGACCCTTTTCAGGAACTGAGCCATCAGTCCGGATACACAAAAAGACAGGATCAACATGAAAAAATACCTGAACCGTATAAAAAGAAAAAACATTGAAAAAATGACCGCAAACCAGCCATTTCCCAGAAATGTAAGCAGACGGAAGAAGGTGTCAAGCGATTTGGTGTGGCCACTGTTCAGCAATACATGCAGTTCCAGCCTGGGCACTGCTGCTACAAGCAACAATCCTGTTAGAAGCAATAATGCAAACAGAACAAAACCCAGACTGTAATCCCTTATTATCCCGATCATACCTGAACCCGATATGTAGCAAAGATAGATCTTTCTTCTTGATCCTGTCCCCAAAGGTTTGGCTGTTTTTTTGCTACATTTGTTTTCCTGGATTTAAAAACAACATTTTGATGGAACTCGACCTGCTGCATGATAAATTTTACAAATTATATGGCAAAAAGGAGCAGTCCTGCCATACATTTTTTGCGCCCGGAAGGGTAAACCTAATTGGTGAACATACCGACTATAATGGCGGCTATGTTTTTCCCTGTGCTTTACAGTACGGCACATATCTGGCGGTCAGGTTGAATGGTTCGGACCGGATGCATTTTTCTACTACCAACTTCGACCAGCCCTGCAGTGTACCTGAAAGGGGATTCAGCCGGCAGGATACAAAATGGGTGAATTACCCCCTCGGCGTAATGGACCAGCTGGTAAAAAGGGGATTCGGGATGAAGGGAATGGATATGCTATTTTCCGGGGATGTGCCCAATGCAGCCGGACTCTCTTCCTCCGCCAGTATAGAAATGGTTACCGCTGTGGCGATGAATGAACTCTATGACATGCATTTTGATATGATAGACCTGATCAAGATAGGTCAGAAGGCGGAGAATGAATTTGTGGGGGTGAACTGCGGCATCATGGATCAGTTTGCTTCCGGGATGGGCAAAACCGAGCATGCGGTTTATCTTGACTGTGCCACCCTGGATTTTGAGCAGGTACCTCTGGTACTGGGTGATTATAAACTCATGATCTCCAATACCAATAAACGCAGGGGACTGGCGGATTCGAAGTACAATGAACGCAGGGCCGAGTGTGAAAGCTCTGTCGAGTTTATTGCCATGACCGAACCTGTTTCCCTGTTGGGGGAATTGAGCTATGCCAGGTTTCTTGACCTGCAACATCTTATCCCTGATGAAACTGTCAGGAGAAGGGCACATCATGTGGTATCTGAGAACCAGCGGGTGCTGGATGCCGTAAAGGCGCTCAGGGAATCTGACCTGGTCCTTTTCGGGCAATTGATGAATGCCTCCCATGATTCACTGCGTGATGATTATGAGGTAACGGGCATAGAACTGGACACCCTGACAGAAGAAGCCCGCAAAGTGGAAGGGGTGCTGGGCTCCAGGATGACCGGCGCCGGGTTCGGTGGCTGTACCGTAAGCCTGGTACACAAAGATGCAATAGCCCGGTTCATAACCGAGGTAGGTTCCGCATATCATGCGAAAACCAGGCTAAAACCTGAATTCTACCTGGGTGAAGTAAGTGATGGTGCCAGAAAATTATGAGGCAGGAAAGGATTGCAATAAGCATGCTTATTCCCTATATTTACTTCATAAACAATCTTAGGTGAGCCAGAAGGATAAGCAAAACAATAACCAGAAACCGGCCGAGGGGAAAAGGCTGGACAAGCGTTATTACTTTAAGGAACTTGAAAAGCTCCAGGAGGAGCTGGTAAAAATGCATGAATGGGTCAAAGAAGAGGGACTCAAGGTTGTTGTGGTTTTTGAGGGAAGGGATGCAGCCGGAAAGGGAGGGGTGATCAAGCGCATCATTCAGCGCCTGAATCCCCGTGTCTGCAATGTGGTTGCACTTGGTGTCCCCACTGAAAAGGAAAAAACACAATGGTATTTTCAAAGGTATGTTTCCCACCTGCCTGCCGCGGGTGAAATTGTCCTTTTCGACCGCAGCTGGTACAACAGGGCCGGCGTGGAACGGGTGATGGGTTTCTGCTCTGATGAGGAATACTGGGAATTCCTCAGGTCATGCCCGCGCTTTGAGGAAATGCTTATCCATTCCGGGATCATCATGATCAAATACTGGTTCTCGGTCAGTGACGAAGTACAGGAAAAAAGATTCAAGGAACGCATTGGTGACCGGACAAAAAACTGGAAATTGAGCGATATGGACATGGGATCCAGAAGCCACTGGATAGAATACTCAAAAGCCAAGGATGAGATGTTCGCCTATACAGACACAAAGGTATCCCCCTGGTGGGTTGTTGAAGCAGATGATAAAAGAAAGGCCCGCCTGAATTGCATTCATCACCTGCTGAGCATGATCCCCTATGAAGTGGTCAAATACAAGAAGATCAAACTCCCACCGATCAACAATGAGGGATATATAAGGCCTCCCATAAGCGACCAGACCTTTGTCCCTGAATCATACTGAGGTCTGCCTATTGCCTGACCACCTTGGCAGAATATTCATCCTTCCCTGCCAAAACTCTGAGAAGGTATACTCCCGGTGCCAGATCATGTGTAGGTATACTGACAGTACCAGAAGAGCTACTGACCCTGTCGACTATCCTCCCATTGATATCGTTCAGTATAATATCACGCTCAGCAGCCCCGGTGTTAAAAACAATCTTCAGCTGATCGTCAAATGGATTTGGATTGACACTGAGATAAGCATTTGTCAGGTAACGATGAACCACCTGCGAGATATCAACAATCCAGTTGCCGGGATCGGGAATGACATCCAGCACTCTTTGATTCATGGGAATCTGTATTGTTTTTGATGGACTGTCATAATCTATCTGCAGACTGCTGTTTTGCCCATCCTCAAGGATCAGTCCAATATCCAGGGTGGTCCTGAAAAACGGGGTGGCCGGTGAACTGCCCTTTTGATCCGCAACGATAAACAGGCTGTCAGTGGTCTGCCACCAGGCAAAGTTAAATACAGGATACCCCTGGCCATAATACCACTGGTCGAAAAACCAGTCGAATGTCATGCCTGAGGTTTCATTCAGAACCGCTAAGTAATCATCACCTGTGGCGACAGAATCAGCAAACTGTTCCTGGAAATTTACCAGTGTTTCGTAGAAAACAGAATCATCATCCAGTTCATAGCGTATCATATGCAGTAAAGCCGCCCCTTTTTTATAGGACAGGGCATAACTGAATATGCGGAATTCATCGCTGGCATCTTCTTCCGGTATATATACGCTGCCTTCCGGTTCGGTATAGACCCTGTCATGGGCCCTTTCCATCCAGTGATCCGCCTCCTGTTTCGATACCAGCTGCTCCAGGGCCAGATATTCTGCGTAGGATGCAAACCCTTCATTGATCCAGATATCCTGCCAGCTGGCACAGGTGACATTATCTCCGAACCATTGATGTGCCAGTTCGTGGGCCACCAGGTTAAAGCCAAAATTAACCAGGGTCGTCATGGTCTGGTGTTCCATCCCTCCCCCCATGGGAGCTACGCAATGACCATATTTTTCCTGCCAGAAGGGATAATTCCCAAATATCCATGAATACAATTCCATCATATCACCGGTAGCATCGATATCATCCTTGTTCTGGAGCAGGTAGGATGCTGTATCATAAATATAATTCTGGAAAAGGAAAGAATCCGGTGACTGCTTCGGATGCAAATAATAGCTGTAGTCAATATATTCCGAGACTGAAAGGGAAAGAAGGTAAAAGGCGATGGGATAGCGGGTTTCCCATTTATACCTGACCCGGTGTTCAGGGAGACTGTCAACACCTGCCAGCAGCCCGTTTGAGCCAGCTTTCAAATGATCGGCAACGGTCAGATAAATATTGGCAGAATCCGCCTTATCAGTCAGCACCTGTTTGCAGGCAAACCAGTCCAGTGCATGAAAGGGTTCAGATAGTGTATAGGTCACATGCTTCCCCCAGAAACTGTCATAGCGGTTGGAAATACCTGAGAAAAAGCCATATTTACCTCCGGTGCCATGGTAGAAAATCCGGGTGCTGAATTGTTTTCCTGCTTCGAGTGGTACTTCAGGACTGATCCTGACCAGGTCATTCATGTGTGACCAGGCCGATACTTTTTCCCCGTCAATGAAAATGGAATCAACTGTCATACTGATGGATAATTCAAATACCACCTCATCCATTTCATCAACAGCAGAGACCAATATTTCCGTACTCCCCTGAATATAGGTGCTTGTATCGTTTACTTCCAGGTCTATACCATAAAAAAGAACATCGTAATCAAGGAGTGCCGAATCCTTTACATAAGTTGGTGCATCCAGAATTCCAAATGCATGATGCCCGGAACAGGCATGTTCCTTTTCGCTGGCAAAGGCATATAGTACTATAAGTACAAATGAAACGGTGAGAAAAAATCTCTTCATCTACAATCTCCTATCATGGTACAAAATTAATAAAACGTTTAAAGGGAGAGATTGTTTTATCTATTATCCTGACGGAATTTTGTATCTTCCCCGGTAGTAAGAAG
>DAOUVF010000177.1 GCA_030667765.1 Bacteroides sp. | reverse complement strand
GTCATATGTACGATCGTCATTTCTTTTCTCCTGGTAAGGTTCCAATTCATCATGAAAAATGGCATGAAAAAATGAAGTGTCCAGCATCGGATCAGGGATCAAATCTTGTTTGCCCTCAATGGCGGCTACCAAGTGGAGGATTGCCAGGGGCACTTCATCACCTGTCCGGGCATAACTCCTTCCCGGCCTGGGAAACAATCCATTGTCAGTTTGCCATTCCATGAGGTTGTCAGCAACCCTGCAGGCCACCTGCAGTATTGTCTTACTCCCTGTATCTTTATAAAGTTCAAGCAGGGCATAAATGATCTGCCAATCTGTACAGGTAGTCCCTTGATCCAGGTTCTCTCCCCTCCCATCAGGTTCCCCAAGCTCGCCCAGGCCAATGTGCTGAAACAGGCTCCTGAGTATGTCCCAATGCGATTTATCACCGGTGAGCCGGTATGCCATGGCATAGGCCCAGATGAGGTAGCCATCCGGACTGGCAGGGGCAAAAGATTCCGGTATATAATAACCCTTCGTGGACTTTTTCCAGTCTATTAATGTCCCGTCTGTCATCCGGGTGGGAAACTCACCCTTCTCCGGATCATAACAGTATTCGGCATAGGTTTTCAGATCATCCGAAGCCCACTCGATTAATTCCCTGCCGGTTTCAGCAAACTTACCACCCTCCCTTAAAAGCCTTTCTCCAGCCTGCATCTCTGCCAGGGGCAACTTATGGTAGCGTGAAGTCTGGTGGTATGTAGCAATAACTTTGGCTTCGTTGATGTCGGGATGTACATGACCCAGGGCGATCTGAGCCCTGTCCATTTCCCGGTAACTAAGCTGGCCTCCGGATAAACCGGTTTGCGGATGGCGGGCCTGCTGCCAGCGCAGGCAAAGCCTCCGGGACCAGGTCAGGGCTTTGTTGTTGTTATCCAGCACAGCAAGCGTAAGGCCACTGTGCATCAAGGTTGGTGTCACATTGCAGAAAGAGAGATTGTTACCCAAAGCGGGAAATGGTACCTCAAGGTCACTGTCAAATTCCTGGTCCCAGTCACATATATACGCCTCCGTGTTGGAAGCGTGCCGGTTGTAATCCAGGCGTGACCAATCCAGGATATGTCCGCCCCAGATAGTCTCCATCAGATCCCTTGTAGCATCAGGGTTTACCCTCCACATCAGCCTGAAATATGGTTGATGCGTTTTTACTTCATGGTAACGGGAATCATATTCACCTACATTTACGTTCCTTTCCAGGTCCCAGGCAGCGTGCCCCCCCCAGTAAAGGAGTCCATTTGGTGTACGAAGGGATGTCATCACCTCCCTTGCAGCATCTTCAGCTGCAAGTCTGTATTTTTCATATCCCGTGACAACACTCAATCCATCCAGCAGGCGCATTAAGGCTTGCTGGCTGGCAAAGTTCGACAAGACCCATGTCTCACTTCCTTTTCCCTTCCAAAGCGCCGGTTCCAGTGAGACTGTATCCAATCCGTCAACAAAAAGAGCCGTATGGAGTTCTCCGTAACTGTCCCGGCCATGTTCTAACACTGTATCGGCAAATCCCTGTATGGCTTTCAAATATTTCTCATCTTCAGGTGGGTCCTGCTGGCAGCTATGCTGTGATATCCCTATCAAAAGAAAAAGGAGAAAGTGTAAACAATATCTATGGGTTGATCTCCTCATGAAATCACACTTTAATAAAAGTCCTGTTCTTGTAGAAAAACCACAAGACAAGGTATAGAATGATAAATCCTCCTGTGGCTGTTACCAGGTAATAATAATCACCTACATATTGCTCCAGTCCGAATAATAGATTTTCTGATATGGCTGGCAGGTTGATGGTATTAGAAACCACATATGCGAAAATAGCATTCATACCTATTACCTTCAGAAAAAAGGCCCATTTCCGATATCCCTTTACATCAATTAGCCAGTAAAATAATGCCAGTAATACAAAACATAAGCCGGATGAGAACAACACAAAGGAACTGGTCCATAACTTCTTGACAATGGGATGCCATATCCCCCAGATCAGTCCCAATGCAATGCCAGCCAAACCATAAAGCAAAAGGTACAGAGCAACTTTTTCCCTTTTCAGGCTGGACTGTATGATCTCTCCTGCAAACAAGCCAGATAAAACCGTAGCAGTAAATCCGAATCCACTAAGGATCCAGGTATACTGGGTACCGTCTTCAAACCTTCCCATGATCAACCGGTCTACATATAAAGCAAAGTTTTGATCGGGCAACAACATGCTTTTCCCAACACCGGGCACCTGTGGAACAGTTATCAGAATTGCATAGACGATCAGGCATGCTGCAAACAAAATATACCGCCCTTTTTTCGAAAGATTCAGATAGGCTATGCATGCAGTGATATAGCCGACTGCTATGGCCTGCAAGGTATTGCAAAACACACGGAATTCATTGATATCCAGGTTAAGAAGCCGTCCCTGTACAATCCACCCAAGAATGAATAATATGATGAAACGCCTGATTAAATGCCTGTATAACCGTGGCATGTTGGGATCCTTGTCCAGGCGTTTGTTCAGGGAAAAAGGAATTACGGCTCCAACGACAAATAAAAACAGCGGCATGATGATATCCCAATAATGGAATCCGAACCATTCCGGGTGGCTGAATTGTTTTGCCAGGAATTGTGTAAATGGTATATCCGCACCCTGGTTCAGTCCCCTGAAAAAACGTCCGGCATAAATGATCATTAACATGTCGAAACCACGAAGGGCATCGACAGACATTATACGTTCAGGTATTTTGAGATTGTCGGGCATATTTATTCGTCTTTCAATATGTGAGTATTCCTGATGTAATCCATACCATCCTGGGAGTGAAACAAATCAATCCATATGTAATGCAGCTCTTTACCTGCCTCAACCTTAACACCATGACTGGATCCCAGGGGGATGTGCAGTAGATCTTTCCCGAGGAATCTGGCCTCAGCCGAATCTGCCGACACGACCACATCATTTCCCAAAAGACCGAAAAATAATTGTTCCAGCATGGGGTGAACGTGTGCAGCGACCTGATCCGGACCGCTGGTCTGAACTGATCCTATACACAGGCGCGGCACAATATCTTCTGATAATATTGTCCTGTTTACCGTTTTCGCGCTTTTGATATTTTCATCGTATTGCCTGCATTCAGAATAACGGACATAATAAGGAAATAACCCCTTTTGACCTTCCAGGGATTGCATGTCCTCTGCAGTCAGATGCAACACGATTTCAAGGTAACTGAGGTTCTTTTTCCCGCTGGAGATTATAAACTCCCGATGTATGTCAGGAACAAATAGCGCGAGCTCATCGATCGCGAAGTTCAAACCATCCTGCATAACATTGCCGGATCCGTTTGTAAAGAGCAATATCCTCAATTTCTTTTCTTCCGGCAGGTATTTATTGCTTACTTCCCCCAGGAGTTCTGCATAAAATGTCCTGACCGAATCTATCTCTCCCGGTAATATTAATTTCCGGGCGATACCCCTGTCAAAATCATCTGCCTCAATAGCCCCGCAACTGGCTGAATTTATTTTCATCTCCGGATGATTTTCCCTTGTAATCATATGCTTATTCACTGTAGATACGGTCCAGGAGTTTGTGGGTGGATTGGATCAGTATATCCGGACTGCCGGGGGGCATGATAGACACACTGGATTCATACCCTCCTTTTAACCTTTCTTCATCGGTCGGCAGATATGAAACATATTCGTTGGCGATGCTTACCAGGACCAGATTGTACTCCTTGTAAGGCTCGACCATAAGTTTGCCAATCCTGTTAAAGATCTCTCCCTGGGTAGCCAGGAGGACATGATCATTCAGCCTGAGGGCATAGAGATGCATTCCAAGTTTTCCCTGCTGTTTCCACTCAGGACGGACCATTTTATGGACCCCTGGTGTGCGGTATAATCCCCAGAATTGATTCTGCAATTTTCTTCGTTCCTCAGGATTTGTTTCTTTATCGAATAGTACTTCGATCCTGTCCATTTCTGCCTCCACCTCTTCATGGGAAAGGAAAATATTATCTATCAGGGGAATTTCGACAGGTTCACGGAAGAATTCAAGGAAGGTCAGTGCTTGCCAGTTCATACCCGCATATCCCCTGATGATCTCATCCGCCAGCCGATAGCCATATTCCTTTGCAAATGCATGGGAATATTCCCTGTTAAATGGCCGGAGATCTCCACAGGGTCCCTGTCCGAAAAGGGCGATCCCTCCCAGGGTTTCCTCGATTTTTCTTTTCATGTGCCCTGGGAAATCTGCCGAAACATCCCCATTAACAACCTTGGCGGAAACAATAACAGCATGGGCGGCAAACCGGGTGAAGCTGCCCATCAATTCACCCGATAGCTTATTACGGATAAAAAGCGTTTGAAGCTTATTATCCACCTCCCCGTTTGTAACGTACTTCCTGTCCGCATCCAGGTAAATTCCAGGATCCACGCCAAGGTTTGCAACCCAATCATGAATATGGCTGGTAGCATCTACATAATCATCATGGATCAGGCATCCATCATTGAACATTACGGTCCGGGATCCTATCCCGTCTACATAGACCCTGCGGTTAATGATGTATTCCTCTCCTTCCAACTGCAGGTTCAGGAATGCAATTTCCACTTCAGTCCGGTTAGCCCTGGCCTTCTTCACTGCATCAAGGACGACCTCCTGGAAGAGTTCCGGATCAAGCGGTGGTGTGGCATGCGAATGAGATGGCAGCAAGACGATCCGGTTCTTCGCAATTCCTAATTCCTCCATGAGTGGAAGAGAAAGCATATCTACGCGCTCAAAATCCAGTGTCACCTCGTCTAATGTGATTATTGTCCATGGCCCATCCTGATCTTCCCCGTATATGGCTGTGACAAAAATGGAATCAGCCAGCTTCCTGGTGCCCCCGGATCCCGGACGCCAACGTCCTTCAACCCGGTCTGAAATGGCAAATTTCTTCTCCCGGCGATATTTGTTTTCTGCTGTATTTACCTGACTATTTGAAACAGGATCCTCAAATATCCCGGCCCGGGTAAGGTCTGCTTTGCCAAAACCAATTTCTAAGACCGTTTTTTTCTCTTGCCCCGAACAAGCAAGTAAGATCGATGCCATAAGTATAAATGCCAATTTGCTGTATTTCATCAATCGTTAGGATTTAAAAGCAAATATACATTATATTTCACTTCTTTTATCTTAAATTTACTTTCATTAAATAGACATTCCGTTTTTAACAAACATAATTAACATCCATGAAACGTATCAGTTTTTTAAGAACAATAGGGCTGGCAAGCATCGGCACCGGCATCGGTTTACCAGGTATGGCCAAAGGGATAGAGAAATTTAATACAGTTGATCTTCCTCCCCTGCTGGTTGATTCGGAAGGCAATCCCATCCGGTCAGTCCCACGTTGGGAAAAACAACGGAATCTCATAAAAAAAAGATGGCTTGATTACCTTGGCGCCCTGGATCCAAACCCGGAAATACCGGTGTTAAAAGTACTGAAAGAGGATAAGCCCGATGGACTGGTGAGGCAATATGTGGAATATGAAGGTGAACCCGGCATAACGGTACGAGGATACCTTTTAAAACCGGGAAGGATTCATGAACCGCTGCCTGGTGTGATCGCCTTGCATTCTACCAGTGATAACCAGATGATACACATAGCAGGCATTCAGGAAGGAAGACTCGTCGCCTTTGGCTATAAATTGGCCAAACAGGGATTTGTTGTTTTTTGTCCCCAGTGCTTCTTATGGCATGAAAATGAGGACCGGAACTGGGAACAGCAGGCAGCTCACTTCGTAAAAAGCCATCCTGGTTCCACAGGGATGGCCAAGATGCTGTTTGATGCACAGCGGGCCGTAGATGTACTTGAGAGTCTGGAGGAAGTGGATTCGTCACGGATCGGTACCATGGGACATTCCCTGGGTGCAAAGGAAGCATTTTATCTGGGTGCTTTCGATGACAGGGTAAATGTCATTGTCAGTAATGAAGGAGGTATTGGTATAGAAATGTCCAACTGGGATGAGTTGTGGTATTTGGGTAAAGATATAAATGAATTCGGACACCAACATCATGAAGTACTTGCCCTTGCAGCTCCGAAACCCTTTCTGTTGATCGGCGGAGATGGTTATGATGGTGAACAAAGCCGTCCTTATATAGAAGCTGTTAAACCAGTATACAGTCTATATAATAAAACCGGGAACATTGAACTGAAAAATCATGGAACGGGGCATTCGGCCATACCCATCGCCGAGGAATGGACCTATGACTGGATGAAGGATCATTTATCAAGCTAAATCGACTTTCCATTAAATGAACTACCCAAATAAATTATAAATACATGAAAACGATATGGCCATTGTTAGTCCTCTCATTGTTTGTAGCATACTCATGCTCCAACGGGGAGGCCGGTAATAATTTGAAAACCTATCCTCCAGAATTGATAAAGAGATCTGATAGAATAACAGGGGCTTCTATACAGCAACTCACCAATTACAAGGGGAACAGCCATCATTTTTATTTTACCAACCCGGGCTGGTTTGAAAACGATCAAAAATTATTGTTCTCATCTGACAGGAACAACAGGACAAATTTGTTTGCCGTTGAT
>DAOUVF010000093.1 GCA_030667765.1 Bacteroides sp. | reverse complement strand
TAAATCCGCCACTGTCCGCTGGAACATGGTGACCTTTTCAAATGTTGCACTAGGAAATAAGGAAGCAACACTCACTGATGATGGAAAAACACTTTATCTTAAAGTCCAGGGACCCGAAAATATTGAAATGAAAACCTGGAGTACGGCCCCGACCAATGATTACGATGCCGAGAACCCGGGAACCATTATGGTCGGATTTGAATGTGAAGTACCGGCAAATGCATCCCAGGCTTTCGAGGTGATACTGGTTCCGGAACTGGATAATGCTGAAGCCACATTTTTAGATATCACACTTGATGAATGGTAAATATTAAACCCACATAAACCTACAACTATGAAATCCAGATTAACAAAACTTCTCATCGGCGCTGTCATTATAATGGCGGCCATTTCCTGCCAGCAATCAAACTACCCCGGGCATCCAAGGATCTTGCTCTTTGAAGGAGAGGAAAAAGCCCTGCTGGAGCAGGTTGAGACAGACGAAACCTGGGGAAAAATTCACGCAGTCATTATGGATGAGAGTGAAAACCTCCTGCAGCAGGAACCACTCGAAAGAATACAAATAGGCAGGCGGCTTTTAAGTACATCACGTGAATATCTGCGCAGGGTACTATACCTGTCCTATGCTTACCGTATGACAGGTGACGAGCGCTTTTCGGCACATGCAGAACGGCATTTGTTAAAGGCTGCAGGTTTCAGCGACTGGAACCCCACACATTTTCTGGATGTCGCTGAAATGACCATGGCCCTGGCCATAGGTTATGACTGGCTGTTTGATGAATTGCCGGAAACCACAAAACAGATCATAAGAGAGGCCATTGTAAAAAAAGGACTTGAACCTTCCTACAATGAAGATTATAATTGGTTCTTACAGGCTGAGCATAACTGGAACCAGGTCTGCAATGCAGGCATGAC
The DNA here is from genome assembly GCA_030667765.1 of Bacteroides sp. Lineage (GTDB taxonomy): Bacteria > Bacteroidota > Bacteroidia > Bacteroidales > SM23-62 > SM23-62. The sequence goes on along the minus strand of DAOUVF010000093.1, from coordinate 8,137 downwards.
CTTCGGCGCCCTGGCCATACGGGAAGACCATCCCGGCCTTGCTGATTCCGTGATCGACCGTGCTTTTGAAACCATTCCCCTGGCCATGCATGATTACAGGCCAGACTGTGCTTACCCGGAGGGATATGGATACTGGGGTTACGGGACAAACTTCAATGTGGTATTTTTAAGTGCAGTGGAAAAAGCACTGGGAACGGACAGGGAACTCAGCGCATCTCCTGGATTTTTGAAAACCGCCGGCTTTCTTCAGCACATGCTGGCCCCTTCAAACATATGTTACAATTGGGGAGATTGCGGGGCGAGGGGAAACCTCAACCCTGCCATGTTCTGGTTTGCTGCAAAAAATAATGATCCCTCACTGCTATGGTCAGAAAGAAAATTTCTGGAAACGGATGATTATTCCAAATTTGCCCGGCATCAGTTCCTGCCTGTCCTGATGATCTGGGGCAAGGATATCCAAATGGACAAGATCCAGGCCCCGGACTCAAAAGTCTGGATGGGACAGGGCAAGAACCCTGTCTGTCTCATGCGCACTTCGTGGACCGATCCCGATGCCATTTACCTTGGCTTTAAAGCCGGTTCACCTTCCGTCAATCATGGCCATATGGATATTGGATCATTTGTCATGGAGGCAGATGGTATCCGGTGGGTTTCTGATTTTGGTGCTCAGAGTTATGAGTCACTGGAGTCAAAAGGGATGAGCATCTTTGGAAGATCACAGGATGCCGAGCGTTGGACCATATTCAGGTTGAACAACTATGCGCACTCAACATTGACCATCAATGACGAATTGCAAAAGGTGGAGGGATATGCCAAAATTGACAGGCATTCGGAACAGGATGATTTCATGTTCGCTGTATCCGATATCTCTTCTCTCTATAAGGGCCTGTTAAAGAAAGCAGTCCGGGGTGCCGGCATCAAAGACGGAAAGTATATTGTTGTCCGTGATGAGGTTGAAACCAATGACAAGCCCGCAAAGGTACGGTGGAACCTGGTAACCCCGGCCGATGTAGAACTGGGTAAGAAAGGAGCCATTCTGACCAAAGATGGAGAAACATTATACCTTAAAGTCCAGGGACCCGACAACATTAAAATGAGGACCTGGAGTACTGCCCCAACCAATGATTACGATGCAGAAAACCCGGGAACAATCATGGTCGGGTTCGAGTGCAATCTCCCGGCAAATTCAATCGAGACTTTTGAGGTCCTGCTTGTACCGGAAAAATCGAAAGAAGACGCTGAATTTTTAGATGTATCACTGGATGAATGGTAAACTTGGCGTATCTTAAACAATTAAATAATCAGCAATATTATGGGCAGAATATTTTGTTTTTCATTCATCCTGATCCTTGTTTTTGCATCAAACAATACTTATTCCCAGGTTTCCAAAGATGACATTGACAGAGCTATTGATATTTCATCCCTGGAGCACCCCTACCTGTATTTCACAGAGGAAGAGAAACCGGCATTATTAGACCGGATCAAGAATGATCCTGAGAGTAATGACATTTTTCGCCGCTTGGAGGCTGAAGCTAAAATGTGGCTGCACATGCCCGTGGATAAGAATATACCCATCCAGGGCAAAAACACCCGGGCCGGTTGGTCGGAACATGACCGTGATGGCAAATATGCCAGGTATTACAACAATAACCGGAACAATGCCTTCTATCTGGCTTTCCTGTACCAGATGACAGGTGAACAGAAATATGCAGATAAGGCATTTGAATTTGCTGATGCTTTTTGCGATCTGACAACATGGACACAGCGGGCCCATGAATTTCCGATCATTTATTCGCGGGTCATGCCCTGGAATGTGCCGGACGACCAGGTCAATTTCAACTTTGACCATTACAATGGTGATGCCGGCCGTATGATGGCTGCCGTTTATGACTGGTTATTCCCGGGATTAAACCAGGCGCAGCGGGACCGGATCAGGGGGGCCTTGCTGGAAAAAGTGGTTACACGGGTCAGGGGTGATTACGAATTCCACTGGTGGGCCACGGCATACCGGTGCAACTGGTGTGGCGTATGTAATTCCGGCGTAGGTCTGACGGGACTGGCCCTGCTGAGGGAGCATCCTCAGCTCACGGATATTGTGGCAGAATCATACAACCGGATCAATAGCATGCTGAATGAACTGGGGATTGACGGGGGATGGCAGGAAGGAGGAGGTTACTGGAATTATGGCGTACATACATCCACCTTTTTTGCTGACGCGCTGATGCGGGCTACCGATTCCAGGTATAATCTTTTTGAAAATGAGAGGCTCAAAAACAACCCGGCCACATTCCCATTGCACATATCCCTCCCGGGAAAGCGTTCCCTGTATTTTGAGGATTCAGGAGGAGGAGGCTATATCGGAAGCCCCCATTTAATCAAAAAACTGGCTGTTGAAACAAAAAACAGTGAAGCAGCCTGGTACAGCAAAGAGTTATTGGGGAATGGCGATGATATTTTTGATATTATCTGGGAAGGGCCGCAATCTGAAGGAAGTCAGCCTGCAAACCCATCGATCCATTTCCGCACCATCGACTGGTGGGTGATGCGAAGTGATTTTAAAGACAGAAACAAGGTGCTTGTAGCGGGAAAGGCGGGAATGAATGATGACCCCCATCATGGCCATCTTGACATCGGCCATTTTGTAGTATACTGGCAGGAAGAATATTTTATCGGGGAAAGCGGGCGAGGGGGCTACGATGAGAAATATTTTGATGAAGCACGGTTTGATTATCCGCAGGTATCCAGCATAGGGCATAATGTTCTGCATGTTAACGGGGAAAATCAGATTTCAGGAAAATATTATAAACAGCCATACAATTATGATGTGGGTGGAGAGCTGGTAGAATTCAGGACCACAACAGAGCAGGATTATGTGATCATGGATCCGACCAATGCCTATCCCAAAAAAGAACTGAAACAATGGCGACGGCATGTCCTGTTGGATAAACCGGAAATAGCACTGGTACTTGATGAAGTCCAGGCGGATCCAGGTGCTCTCATTGAAGTGCGGTTCCATCCCGGTGTAAATTTTAACGTTGAAGGAGATCTGGCCTTGCTGGAGGGAGAAGAAGGAAAAATGGCCATCATACCATTGAGTAGTCAGGACTATGAGCTTAACCCTGGGAGACATGCCTCCCAGTTTGTAAACGCCACAAATGACTTTTTCTGGATCGATTACATTGACACAGAAGTCAGGACACAGGATACTAAAACCATTATTGCCACACTGGTTTTGCCGGTTTCTGATGTAGGGGAAGCCCGAAAAATTGCTGATTCCAAGAAACTGACAGCTGATGGGGCAGGAAACCTCACCGTTTCCTTTTCCAGGGGAGGAGAAGAGTTCTTCTTCGATTTTGTCAATTCCGATGAAGGTTTAACACTGAAAAAATAATTCTTCATGAGAAAGATCGGCCTCTATTTTTTACTGTTCGTACCGGCTTGGCTATGCTTAAACTGCAGTCGAAATAATAACGATCAACGGAATATAGAATTTCCTTCAGAACAAAAAGAAATCAAAGATAGAACCACAGGGGTCACAATCCGGCAACTCACCAATTACAAAGGGCACAGTCATCACTTTTATTTTACCAATCCAGGCTGGTTTGACGGTGGACAAAAACTATTGTTCTCATCTGACAGAAATAACCGTACGAACTTGTTCAGCATAGATCTGAGGAACAATTCCCTTAAACAATTGACCAATCTTGAACCTGTTCCATTACCGCGTGAAGTAGAATTTTTCAGGGCCTGCAAAAACCCGGTAAAAGAAGAGGCCTATTTCTGGCATGATCTTGAATTGATAGCACTTGATCTGGAATCGCTTCATCAATCCACTATTTTTAAACTTGATTAGGGATGGAACATAGCCATGTCCAATTGTTCCGCAGACGGGAAGAACCTGTATTTTGGCACATGGGAAGATCTGTCCCATCTTTTCGAGGTAGATTTATTACGTGGATATATCGGTTTTGAGGAAACCTGGAATGCAAAACCTCGCAGTAAGATAATCAGGGTCGCAACGGATGGTTCAGAAAATGAAGTGATCTTTGAAGAGGATTACTGGATTGGACATGTAAACACCTCTCCTACCCGCAGTGATTTGATCACATTTTGTCATGAAGGTCCATGGCAAAAAGTAGACAACAGGATCTGGTGCATGAATGTCGAAACGAAAGAAGTCTGGAAAATCCGGCCACGAACAGAGGAATGGGAAAGAGTGGGACATGAATACTGGTTTGCTGATGGTGAAACCATCGGTTTTCATGGCTCCAGAACTGATGGCAGTGCATTTCTCGGTCATATCCGGTTTGACAACACAGAACAACTGGAGGTAGACTTTTCAACACATACCGGCCATATTCATTCCAACGATGAGAGCCTTATTGTAGGTGATGGGGAAGGGTTTATTAAACTCTGGAAATGGAACGGAATAACTTATGATGGCCCAAGAATCCTTTGTGAACATAAATCCTCCATGCAAACCCAGCACTCCCACCCGCATCCCCGATTTAATGAAGCGGGGAGTCAGGTACTGTACACATCTGATATTACAGGTTATTGTAATGTTTATCTGGTGGATATACCCGAATTTAATACACTGCCATATTTAAATGAAAAATAATAATCAGCCATGAAAAAGATCGGCCTGTATTTATTTATATGCCTTATGTTTATGCTCTATGCCTGCTCTCCGGCAGATCAGAAACCATTAGTAATTGATGAAACCGGCAACACTGAAACGATTGGAGAGATTATGGAGATTGATCTGGTCTGGGCCGGCCAACCGACAGGTTTTTGCCTGCTGACAAACGGGGAGAGACAATATATTGCCTTCTATAATGCTGACAGGAACATGATTGTCGGTCAACGGAATCTTGACGATGATGATTTTTCGCTTCATATTATGCCTCCAACGGATCGTGAAACAGCTGGCGGAACGAGCACAGTTCTGGGGTGGGACAGCCATAATTCTGTTACAATGGGTATAGATAAGGAAGGTTTTATCCACCTGTCGGGAAACATGCACTGTCACCCCCTCACCTATTTCATAAGCAAGAAGCCAAACGATATTTCCACATTAGCCCAGGTATGGAAAATGGTTGGACGGGAGGAGAAAAGATGTACCTATCCTAAATTTCTTTATACCCGGGAGGGAGAAATGATTTACACATACCGGGATGGCGGTAGCGGGAACGGTAACCAGATCTATAACATCTATGATACCGGGACCAAATCCTGGTCAAGATTACTGGATACCCCTCTTACCGACGGACAGGGACTGATGAACGCCTATATTTCGAGTCCTCAGTTAAGAAGCGACAACTGGTACCATACCTACTGGGTCTGGCGCAATACACCCGATTGCCAGACCAACCATGACCTGTCTTATATGAAGAGCCCCGATCTGCAGCAATGGTACAATGCATTTGGTGATTCTATTGAGCTGCCGGCATCCTACCCGACAAGCCAGGTGGTGGTGGACCCCATCCCTGTAAAAGGCGGGATCATTAACCTGGCAGCAAAATTCATACTCGATGAAAGGGGAAACCCGGTTTTTGCCTATCACAAATATGATTCTGCAGGGAATCTCCAGTTTTATACCGCTCAGATCCAGGATAAGAGATGGATCTACAAACAGGTGACAGACTGGGACTACCGGTGGGAGTTCAAGGGAAATGGGAGCATTAACAGCGAAGTTATTCTGAAGGGTTTTAATAAACGGGAGGATGGATATTATGAGCTGGACTACTGGCATATAAAATATGGAGATGGTACCATCCTCTTGAATGATGACTATGAGAGTTGTGGGACTGTCCTGAAACCGGAACCACTCAAGACACAGTTAAAGCCTGAGGGTGATTTCCCGGAACTGATGGTTCAGACATCAGGGGACTTAGGCCAGTCCGGAGAAGAGGGCATCAGGTATATGCTCAAATGGGAAACGCTGAACCGGAACCGCGACCGGCCCCGGCCAGAGCCCTGGCCAGAACCCAGCCAGTTGTACCTGTATAAATTGAAATACTAAAGCTACCCTACTTAAATCCCATTATTTAGTACAATCAGGAATTCGTCAATGGCATGCATGAACATGTTCATCCGTGCAATAGCTGAACTGTTTTGGACCAATAGTAAAATCCTGATTTGTCTGGCTGCTTCTTTAACCGGTTTAGAAAATTCCACTTCTTCTCTTCAATAGTTAATGGTTTTATTTCTTGTCCGTCATAATATTCAATGGGTGATAAGTCACTTGTAAGAATTTTAGCTGTCAGGTACGCCACTCTTGCAGAAGCTGGGATAGCATCATCTATCCTAAAATTTCCGGTCATCAAAAAGCCGGTACCAAAAGCTTTAATTCCTTTTTGGAGTTCCGTGAATTGGGCTTTTTCATCCGCTGTTCCGCTTCCTCTCTTTGCAAGAATCAAACAAGTTTCAATGGTGTCCTCCAGGACCTTTCCCGGGGTAAGGTCAGAAGAACCATCACCATTTTTTCGATACACTATTTCCTGTTCTGCAAAGGCCTGGAAACTGGCAGCAACAGTTTCCATGTTATCAATGTGCTCAAAGAGGCGACCCAGATCGAATAACTGTTTGCAGATTTCCATGGAAAACGGCTGTTTGGGTTCGCCTTTGAAATAGGGAATGCCGATAGTATTTGGAGCAAATGCTGTGAGTTTGTCTCCGATAATGGAATCAACGGAAGGAAGTTTTACTTTGGTGTCAACCTCTGTTTCAATCCATTTTGTTTTGATCACCTTTTCGGTCAGTTCCGGATAGATGGGATCTTCAATAAGCACATCCAAAAGAACGGTTCCGGAATACTTTCCTTTGGCCGCCGGGTCAAAGTAAAAGGAGTAGTGGGCTTTGGGTACTCCGGGTTGATAACTTCTTTGTTCGTCCAATTCAAATTCCTTGAACCTTGATGTTTCCATAACTTTTTTCAAAGTCGCTTCCAAGACTGCCCTTTCTGCCCTGCAAACAATGTCAATGTCTGTGGAGAAACGATTGTCTTCTTCGAGTAAAAGCATCAAACTTGTACCACCTTTGAAGACAAAATCAAGTCCATTAGCTTTCAGTCTTTCCAATAGATGAAGCGCATGAATCATCTTTTCCATGATAATTTTATCAATCCTTTTTAGGCAGTTTGCTTTTTGAATGATTCCAGCCAATCTTCCGTAAAACAATGTTCCTTTATCATTCAATGATATCTTTTACAAGGTGATACATGTGATTAGTCATAAACTGCTTAATGTCCTGTTCTCTTTCTCTTCTCCTGGCATAGCTAAAAAGCTTGGTATAGTTCAGCGTATAATTTTTTATGGCGTTCTCATAAATATGCATGAGTTCTGCCCCTTGATAGAAATAAAAAAGTTTTTCTTCGGCAAAGAGATCCACCAAAATTTTCTCGAGCAAGGGATTGTAGAATTTTATTCTTTTTTCTGTTCGCTTTCCGATAGGTGATCGAGTAATCAGTTTTTTAACAACAATCGGCTTATTGCTTTCTGAGATATAAAAGTCAATGGCTTTTTCGTCAGGATTCAAATAGATATCAAAACGAGAAGCATCTTTTAATTCGTAATAAAGAGATTCAACAAAGTCTTTCTCGATTTCAATCAGGATTAATCGTTTAGTGGACTGATGTTGGGAAAATTCGTTTAGCCATTCTGTTTCCCAGATGCAATGCTTCACTTCTTCAAACCTGTCTGCTATGATCTTGGCCAATTTCAAAATGTCATTTGATATTTCAGGATTGTATCTGGGTTTGTAGGAGATGGTATAGTAACCTCTTCGAATGGGTTTAATGATATTTTTGTTTTTGAGGTCGTAAATCCTCCAGCCAAAGGTTCCTTCTTTCAGGTTGGGTTCGAAATACCTGAAAAAGTCAAAGAGTTCCTCCCTTGAGAAAGCATCTCGGTCTTTAAATTCTTCGATCAGTCTATTTTTAATGATTTTTGGCATTAATTATCAAATTTATGCCAAAGATAATAAATTCTGGTTGAATTTAGAAATCAAATAAACGCCAGTATAGATAATAACTGGCATATTTTAGAATTTATGAAAAGTATGCTAATTTGGCCCTGAGATAATACCGGGATAATGATAAGAAATGATTTTCTGCATGATGGTTGCATATTTATTT
>DAOUVF010000255.1 GCA_030667765.1 Bacteroides sp. | reverse complement strand
TTGAAAATGTTCCGGGCGCAAGGGAAAAAGCAAACTCGGGAACATTGGCTTTTGGAACGGTGGATACATGGTTGATATGGAAACTGACAGGAGGAAAGGTCCATGTCACAGATGTCACCAATGCAAGCAGGACAATGCTGTTCAATATAAATTCACTTGCATGGGATAAAGATCTGTTGGAGATATTCAATGTTCCCGAAAGTGTCTTGCCTGATGTCAGGTCATCCTCTGAAATTTATGGCCATACTGCCGACGGTCTGTTCCCGGTCCAAATACCCATAGCAGGTATAGCGGGGGACCAGCAGGCTGCGACATTCGGACAGATGTGCCTGGAAGAGGGTTCGGTAAAGAACACTTATGGAACCGGCTGTTTTATTCTCTGCAACACGGGAAACAAACCGGTAAAATCAAAGAATAACCTTGTAACGACCGTTGCATGGCAGATAAACAGGGAGACCACCTATGCCCTGGAAGGAAGTATCTTTACCGGGGGAGCAGTCGTTCAATGGTTGCGGGATGGTTTGAAGATCATCAAAGATTCGGCTGAGGTCGAAGCCCTGGCCGGATCAGTCGATGATAATGGAGGGGTATATTTTGTACCTGCCTTTACAGGACTGGGGGCACCGCACTGGGATCAATATGCCCGGGGAATAATTGCCGGATTAACGCGTGGCGTGAATGCCGGTCATATTGCCAGGGCTGCCCTGGAGAGCATTGCTTTCCAGGTAAATGATGTGATAAAGGCTATGGAAGATGATGCTGGGATTGAGATCAGTGAGTTAAAGGTGGATGGTGGCGCGGCAGTCAATGACCTGCTGATGCAGTTCCAGGCAGACCTGATCGGGATCCCGGTGATCAGGCCGGAATCTATTGAAACAACCGCATTGGGCGCCGCATATCTGGCTGGATTGGCAGTCAATTTCTGGGAAAGTGTCGATGAAATAATGGGACAGTGGGCCATTGACCGGAAGTTTGAGAAGAAAATTGCTGATCATGAAAAAGATGCCCTGATTTCTGGCTGGGAGAAAGCGGTTGTACGGGCGAAAGATTGGGAGAATTAACATTTAAACAATCACAGAAAATGAATGAATACATCGCTGAAGCTTTGGGCACGATGCTCCTTATTCTTCTTGGGAATGGAGTTGTTGCCAATGTGGTTCTCAAAGATACCAAGGGAAATAACGGTGGATGGATTGTAATTTCCCTGGGATGGGGACTGGGAGTCTTCGTCGGGGTGACTGTTGCCGGACCTGTTTCAGGGGCACATATTAATCCCGCTGTAACATTTGGACTCGCATTGTCAGGGCTGTTTCCATGGGCAAAAGTGGCCATGTTCATCCTCTTCCAGATAATAGGAGCATCCACAGGTGCCTTCCTGGTGTGGCTGTTTTACCGCCATCATTTTAACAGGACGGAGGATCCTGAGGCACAGCTTGCCTGTTTCTCAACGGGACCAGCCATTCGAAAAACGGCAAGCAATTTAATCAGCGAGGTAATTGGAACATTCGTTCTGATTTTTGTCATACTGTATATTGCAGAACCCTCAATGAATATCCCGGGGGTTGAGGATCCAAAGATTGGCCTGGGCACCCTTGGTGCCCTTCCGGTGGCCTTGCTGGTTACAGCTATTGGTCTTTCCCTGGGGGGAACAACGGGATATGCAATTAACCCTGCCAGGGACCTTGCCCCGAGATTCATGCATTCTCTTCTGCCTATGAATTTCAAGGGGACAAGCGACTGGCCTTATTCATGGATCCCAATTATCGGTCCCCTGGGAGGCGCTGCCATTGCAGCCGCTTTATACCTTTTACACCAGGTATTTTTTTAAAAATTATCGATAAAATTCAAAATTTGCCATCATGAAACGAAGCTTTTTCAAAATCTTTATTTGGACATGGAGCTGCCTTTTGCTGGTCTCCTGTAATCCTGCCATCGAAAGGCCGAACATTATTGTGATCATGGCTGATGACCTGGGGTACGGGGATGTCAGTGCCTATGGTGCGACAGCGGTTAGTACGCCGAACATTGATAGGCTGGCCAGCGGGGGACTCACATTCACCGGCGGGTATTGTACGGCGGCAACCTGCACGCCGACCCGTTTTTCCTTTCTTACCGGGATGTATGCTTTCCGCCAGAAAGGCACAGGGATTGCAGCACCGGAATCACCGTCCATCATCAAGCCGGGTACCCCAACGCTTCCGGGGATGCTGAGGGAGGCAGGATATAAGACAGCAGTTATTGGAAAATGGCATCTAGGGCTGGGAGATCCTAAACCCCAGTGGAATGAAGAGATCAATCCGGGTCCGTTGGAGATTGGCTTTGATTACTGCTACCTGTTGCCTTCCACCAATGACCGTGTGCCATCCGTCTATGTGGAGAACCACCGTGTAGCCAATCTTGACCCCGCTGATCCATTGATCGTGGGAGAGGAAGCCGTAAGTGATACAAATGGGAAGACTTTCAGGCATACACTCAAGATGGACTGGTCACATGGCCATAACCAGACCATCCACAACGGGATCAGCCGCATCGGGTGGTTCAAGGGCGCAGATGCCGCCAGGTGGAGGGATGAGGACCTGGGTGACCAGTTTGTAAAAAAATCAGTAGAATGGATTCAGGAGAACCAGGATGAACCATTCTTCCTGTTTTTCTCCTCCCAGGATATTCATGTGCCCAGGATGCCCAATGAGAGGTTCCATGGAGCAACCAACATGGGATTCAGGGGCGATGCCATCGTCGAACTGGATTATAAGGTGGGAGCGATCATCGATGTTATTGAGGAACTGGGACTCACGGATAAAACCCTGATCATTTTCTGCAGCGATAACGGTCCGGTCCTGGATGACGGATACAAAGACGGGGCCATTGAAAAGCTCGGTGATCATAAACCTGCCGGACCATACAGGGGCGGTAAATACAGTCCATATGAAGGTGGTACCCGGACCCCCTTTATCACCTATTGGCCTGGAACCATTAATACGGAAACCACTGATGCCATGATATCTACCGTTGATATGGCGGTAAGCCTGAACAAGCTTGCCGGTAATAGCATCCCTGCAGGAACCTTCCCTGACAGCTATGATGTGCTGGATGCATTGCTCGGGAAGAAAAACGCTGAAGGGCGTACCTTCATATTTGAAGAAGCCGTAAGGAGTTTCGGACTCAGGAAGGGGGAATGGAAACTGGTGGATCACCAGACAGAAGACCAGGTAAAGCGGCTGACCTATTTCAAACCCGCGGGGCACAGGTATGAGCTATACAATCTATCGGAAGATCCGGCGGAGGAAAACAATATTATCAAAGAGCATCCAGAGATAGCCGAGGAGATGATGCATTACTACGAAAAGATAAAGAAAGGGGAAGTCAACCGGATAGATTAAAATGTTAAAAAAACATGATCAGAAGAGAATTTCTAATAAAGTCCGGTATCCTCTCAACAGGAGCCCTTCTTGCCGGAAAGAATGTCCTGACCTCCTGTACCGGATCAGGTAAGTACAAAGAACTGGCCAAAAATACCATCGACCATGTCGAGTTCGGCCATATCAACTGGAGCTGGCCGAGATTCGTGGGAAAGAATGGACGTATTGGAAGGCATGGGCAGCATCACAGGCTTAATGTTGTTCAGCTTAAAACGGACCAGGGTGCCTCGGGATGGGGAGTGGCAGCCCATGGCCGGGGGAAAGATACGGAGGCACTTGCATCCTTGATTAATGGCAAAACAGTGGAACAGCTCTTTAACCCGGATACAGGCATTCTGGCTGATGATTACCTTCCCTTTGATTTTGCCCTTCATGACCTGGCAGGTATTATCATGGACATGCCAGTATATAAAATGCTGGGTTCAAAGGGACCCAAAGCAACTCCTGTTTACAGCGGCATGATCTATTTTGACGAGTTGGAGCCGGAGGAGAATCCCGGGGGACTTGACAATCTCCTGAAAAATTGCCACTGGGATTATGAATATGGCTACCGCCAGCTGAAGGCTAAGATAGGGAGGGGCGGGAGGTGGTACCCGCATGACGAGGGACTTGCCCTGGATATTGAGGTTATCAAATTAATGCGTGAAGAATTTGGGGACAAAATTGAATTCCTGGTGGATGCCAATGATGCATATACCCTGCTGGACAGTATCGATTTTTTGAAAGGAATCGAAGGCATTCCTCTTTACTGGTTCGAGGAGCCATTTGTGGAAACTTATGAAGAAGGCAAGCGATTGAAGGAATGGATGATGGCAAATGGCAGGGAAGACACCTATTATGCGGATGGGGAGAGGAATCCTGATTTCGATGTATGTATGAGACTTGGCAGAGAGGGACTTATGGATGTGTACCTGGCCGATATCGTGGGACTTGGATTCACTCCGTGGAGGAACCTGATGCCATCACTGATCGAAACAGGTATGCTGACAAGTCCCCACGGATGGGGTACCATGATAAAGACACATTACATCACCCACATATCTGCAGGCATGGGTAATGTATGTACCGTCGAAGGGGCAACAATAATGACAGATGATGCTGATCTCGGGAATTACCCGATCAAAGATGGCAAGATCACGGTCTCCGAAGATCCCGGGTTCGGAATGAAGTTAATAAATTTTACAAAAGATTAAACGATTGAAAATTATGTTGACTTATCTAATTAAAAGCCTTTTTCGCTTCGGTGGCCTGGTTAAAATAAAAAATCATTCCTTATGACAAAGACCGCAGTCTTATTGCATAGAGGGGCCATAGCATTGCTGATTTCCCTGGCAGCCTGCTCAGATTCACCGACTTTTGAATCCCTCCGGGTACATGGTGTTGCGGAGCCTGTGATTTCATTGAATGGGGACTGGAAATTCTCGATGGATCCGCCTGAAGCTTTCTGGGGGAATGAAGTGGATTTTACACAGTGGACTGATATACAGGTTCCCG
>DAOUVF010000448.1 GCA_030667765.1 Bacteroides sp. | reverse complement strand
AGTGCTGATCCGGAACTTTTTTCTGAAATGGTGCCAGTCACCGTTGTAACCTGCCCGAAAAAGGGAGTTACCATGAAGATTGCCAAGATGATAAGATATAATTTCTTCATGCTATCCGGCACGAATGTTTTCTTTTTCAGATGACTAATGTAAGCATATTTTATGTTTCAATAATTTTCATTAAAAATCGACGTTTATAAATTTAAAGTCATCAGAAAATTTATTTTACTATATTTCGCGGCTTAGTATTAGAGAACCAATAAAAATATATTGATCATGAGGCAAAGAAGATTTAACATATTAGGATTATTCATAGCATTATTTGCATTGCTGCTGGTTACCTGTGAGAAGAAAAAAGACGAGGAGGTTGATCCTCTGGTCGGTACTTATACTTTTACCTCGGCGACTTTCAATGATACAATAAAAATGAAAGTGCCGGTATACGGTGATATTACAATTATGCCTGGTACCAAAGCATCCGAATTTGTGGAAGAGGGATTACTGGGTGCGGCACCCTGTGATGATTCAGACAGTGCAGCGGTTGAACTGAAAAGTGACGGGAAAATTTTCTATGCTTGCCTGAGTGAGACAAACGAAGCACAGATGGGAACCTGGTTGATCAATACGGAACGAACCGAATTACAACTCAATATCAGTAATCCCCAGGCCTTTCAACTGAAGATTACAGGCCTGACTATTACAGCCAACTCCTTCTCAGGAACCGTTGAAAATTTTCCATTACCGGTGGATGCTAACTTTAAACTGGGAGACGACCTGCCGGGTGGCGGGAAGAATATCCAGTTTAAATCAGTCGACCTGGCATTTACAAAGGTTCCTTAGGCAAAGTTTCCGGGAACCTATTCCCGCTTACGGTATTTTTTCTCAAAGCGGCCGAACATCAGTTCCAGTATTTCATTGGCCACTGATTCAATAGGTTTATGGGTTACGCTGATCACCGAAAAACCACCCCGCTTGAATACGGCATGGGCAAAATCCAACTCCATCCTGACCGATCTTGGATTGACATAATCTGAATCGCTTACATGTTCATAGTCCTGTATCCTCTTCCGCCTGTGGGCCATCAACTGGTTCATGCTGATGGTCAAGCCGAATACCCTCTTTTCATCAACCGTGAATAGCTCTTCAGGAGCGTCCATGCCAAGTACAAGCGGCACATTGGATACTTTCCAGCCATGCATTGCCAGGTACACACTCAGTGGTGTTTTTCCCGTTCGGGATACGCCGGCCAGTACGATATCCGCATCCCTGATGTTATGGATATTCAATCCATCATCATTGGATATCGCAAAATCTATGGATTCGAGACGATCGAAATATTCAAGGTTCAGTCTCCGGTACAGACCAGGCTTATTGAGGGGCTCCTCATCCAATTCCGCAGTCAGGTAATCAATCAGGTCGCCGGCCATATCAATGGTCTGGATATTCTTCTCCTTACAGATCCTGTTCAGATTTTCCCGGAGTTTTTTATCGATCATCGTATGCACGATAATACCTCCGTCAGCAACCGCTTTTGCAACAGCCGTTTTCACAGCTGCCACAGTGATCACATCACTGATCAGTTTAACCGCCATCCTGTTTTTGGGGAATTGTGCCAGGACTGTCTGCACAAGGAAATTCCCCGTGATCCCTTTGCCCCCTGATATGATATATATCGGCCTGGGCTCGGGGTTTGTCATCCCTTCTTGGAAACCATTTTCTCAATCATGTCGGTAGTCAGGGACTTAGGTCTTTCTATCGGATAACCCAGCGCACGGTCCCATATAATATTTGCAGCTATCCCAAATGCCCTGCCGATGCCAAACAGCACCGTATAAAAGTCATACTCCTTGATCCCGTAATGATACTGGATGATCCCCGAATGGGCATCCACATTGGGCCAGGGATTCTTTGCCTTGCCCTGCTCCCTCAGTATGGGAGGAACAACATCATAAAGGAGATCCACATACTTAAACAGTACGGAATCTTTCATATGCTTGAGGGAAAATTCACGCTGCATGGCGTAACGCGGATCCGTCTTTCTCAAAACTGCGTGTCCGTATCCCGGTATGACCTGTCCTGAATTCAGTATATCCCAGACAAATTGTTTCATCTCTGCCTTGCTCGGGACCTTTCCATCCATTTTTTCAACCAGGTCCAGGATCCACTGGAGCACAGTCTGGTTGGCTAGCCCGTGCAGGGGACCGGCGAGTCCATTGATCATGGATGACATGGACCGGTACATATCTGACAATGCACTGGAGACCAGGTGACCGGTATGTGCACTCACATTCCCGCTCTCATGATCGGCATGAAGGATGAAATACATTCTTGCAACATCATCGTATGGTGCGGGTATTCCCATCATGTGGGCAAAATTGCCTCCCATGTCCAGGTTGGGGTTTTGTTGTATTCGCTTTCCCCCGCGATACAATTTGGTATAGATATAACTGGCAACCTCCGGTATCTTTGCCAGCAGGTTCATGGCATCTTCATAGGTTGGATCCCAGTAATCCATTTTGGAGATCCCGGCCATGTATTTCCTGTCAAAAAAAGATTCCCTGTGCATGCTGAGGATGGCCGAAGAGAAAATGGTCATTGGATGGCTCTGCGAAGGAAAACCATCAATCACTTCATAAACATACCTGGGGAGTATCCTTCTTCTCTGAAATTCATCCAGAACTTCATTCATTTCTTCTTCATTAGGTATGTCACCTGTCAGTAAAAGATAGAATAATCCTTCAACATAAGGCATCTCTCCATCGGGTGGCTTCGGGAGTTGTTCAAAAACCTCCGGCAGGGTTAAGCCTCGATAACGGATACCTTCTTCCGGATCCAGATAGGAAATATCTGTTACCAGGCATTTTAGCCCGCGCATACCCCCGATCAATT
>DAOUVF010000197.1 GCA_030667765.1 Bacteroides sp. | reverse complement strand
TGCCCTGTCCCTTCATTAAAGCCGGAAAGAGAATGATCAGGAGAGGTAGTAACAAAATGCAAATTCTTCTCATGTTCAGGATTCAGATTCAGTGTTGTATTTCTTTAATACAGCAAGTCGCATAAAAACCCTAACATTGATGATATTTTAGAAAAAGTAGGGTAATTATCTGTTCATGTGTATCATAAGCAGACGAATGGTTAGTTAGGTTTTAATAAGAATCGATTCTTATTTTTTTTCATTGGAAAAAAGAGATTTAAAGGATGAGAGAGCTGTTGCCGGCATTGACCGTTTGCAGTTTGAACATATATTCCAGTCCCATTATGAGGCAATACGGAATTATATTTACTATAAATCCGGGAGTATTGATGAGGCAGAAGATATTGCACAGGAGGCTTTCCTGAAAATATGGGAGAAGCGTGCAACCATCATTCAACCGAAGGTGAAGTCACTCCTGTATACCATCGCCGGGAATATTTTGCTGAATCGCTGGCAGCACAGGAATGTCGAATTACAATTCGCACTGCAACATGGCAGCGAAGGAACCTCATCGTCACCGGAGTTTGACCTGGAAATGAAAGAATTTGATGAAAGATTGCAGAATGCCCTTTCTGCCCTGACAGAGAAGAACAGGACTGTTTTCCTGATGAACCGGATAGACCGGATGACCTACCATGACATTGCCAATTCGCTGGATATCAGTGTGAAAGCAGTGGAAAAAAGGATGAATAAAGCATTGACATTTCTCAGGGAAACATTGGAAGTAAAGATCTAAACCGGAAAGACATGGAAGATTTTAAGAAAATGGATATGGAAGAAAAGATAGCATTTGTCGCATCCAGGTACACAGTGCCGGGCAGCCTGTCAAATGAAGAGGCTTTCGGGAAATTGATGGGACGCATTGAGCATAAAGAAATACCTTCCCCGAAAGTGACCCGAAACAGGTACCGGATCCTCTATTATAGTGCAGCAGCATCACTGGCCCTGATCATCGCATTGTTCTTTACATTCAGGGACTTTCAGCAGTTAAAAATCATTGCCGGGGCGGGAGAACAGCAGGTTGTTGAATTACCGGATGGTTCAGGTGTTTACCTGAATGCCATGTCTGAAATCCGGTACTCAGAAAAAGATTTTCAAAAAAACCGTCTGCTCCGATTAAACGGTGAGGCCTATTTTGAAGTCAAAGAAGGTAGTTTATTTTGCGTCGAATCTGAACATGGTAATATTAAGGTGCTGGGGACCTCATTTAATGTTCATTCGAGGGATGATTATTTTAAAGTAAGCTGTATAACCGGCAGGGTGGTCGTTTCAGCTGCCTCCGAGACAGATACTATAATCAGGGGGGAAAGCGTTTCCTGGATATACAACGAGTATCGTAAAACACGAGAACAAGATATAATAAAGACCCTAGGCTGGAGAAATGGTGAATTTTACTATGAATCAACAGAACTGAGATTTGTCCTGGATGAGATCGAAAGACAATTTGAGGTATCTATTAAAGCCTCCGGAATTGAGAACCGACGCTTTACGGGAAGTTTTTATCGTGGGAACCTGGAAGAAGCCCTTCAGATCGTTTGCATTCCCATGGATCTCGACTTTGAAATCCTTGACCAGGGGAAAGTCCGCATCTCCCCTTAAGGTACTATCCGGAGCATTTGTTTTAACCATCCTGTTGATCCTGCTAAAGCCATCAACGGTGATGGCCCAGGAATTATATTTCCAATTTTCGGGTACCACCCTGTCAGAGGCCCTTTTGAGTATTGCAGAACGAACCGGATCCAATATTGCATTTGATGCTGAGAGACTGGGACATCCTGTAGTGGACAGGGAGATCTCCGGGGAAAATACAAGTGAATTACTTGATGCTTTGCTGGATGGAACTGAATTTAATTACCAGCAGCAGTACGGCAGTTACCTGATCATTAATAAAAATGATAAGACCGGTATACTGGCGCATACCTATGAGGGTGCCAGGGGGATCTTACTGGATGCCAACACCGGAAAGGCTCTCCCCTGGGCTGATATATACCTGGATTCACTGAAAACACATCTTTATGCCTCATCGGATGGATCCTTCCTGATTCCTACGACAAATAGTGAGTCCAGGGATATTTACATGACCTATCTGGGCTATCATCCCATCGATACCACTGTTTCGACAGATGCAAGTTCCGGACCCTACATATTCCGAATGGAGCAGAAATCCGAGTTACTGGAACAGGTAGAGATTGAAGCACCAAAAATGCCTATGCTGGAACTGGGGAGGGATGCCGGTCAATATTCCCTCCGTCCGGCAAGCTTTATCAATCTTCCCAATTACGGGGAAACGGATCTTTTCAGTGCACTTGAATTGCTGCCCGGTATAAGTTACTCGCAGAATGCTGCTGAACTGAGTATCAGGGGCGGGTCCGGTGACCAGAACCTGGTGTTGTTTGACGGGTTTACACTGTATAACCTTGATCATTATTTCGGGGCATTTTCTGCCCTGAACCCGAATGTGGTGGAGAACCTCCAGGTATTCAAAGGGGGATTTGACAGCCGTTATGGTGAAAGGGTCAGCGGGATTATTGATGCCAAAGGCAGATCCGGAGACAGTCTTGCCACCTCCGTGTATGGGGGAATTAACCTGTTAAGCACCAACCTGACCGTGGAAGCTCCGTTGAGTCAGAAATTCAGCATGCTGTTGTCAGGAAGACTGGGTTATTCAAGCATTTTCTCAAATTTTATGATAGAAAATATCTATGAGGATCAGAATCTGAGTACCAGTCCCTGGTCAGGCGGCCGTAAGCAATCCGATATCGACCCCAAATATAATTTTTACGATTTCAACATCAAGCTCAGGTATCATATCAGGGAGGATGAAGAGATCTCTCTCAGCGCTTATGGCGGGAGGGATAACCTGGATCTGGAGGACCAGGTAGTCCGTCGTTATATTTCGACGAATATCCTGGATGACAGCCAGTGGAACAATTATGGGGTGGGGCTTACCTGGTCCAAAAACTGGAACAAACATTTTTCAAGCAGCATACAGGCTGGGGCTTCCGGGTTCATTAACAGGTATTCAAGCTTTATAAGCATCTTCCAGGACAGCACAGGATTCCCAGCCGTTCCGGGTCCGGGTGGCTCCGATATTCTCCCTGCAGTTGAAGATCAGGCTCAATACGGGTACAATGAGCAGAATTACCTGGGTGATTTGTATTTGTCTTTCCGGAACACATACCAGTTGAATCCAGCACATAAGCTGGATTTTGGGATCATTGCCCGGAATCAGTTTTATTCCCTGATTACAGAGTCAGACCAAACCGGGACCACATATGTATCATCGGGATCTTCCGGTCTATGGTCCGTCTTTTTACAGGATGTCATTACTCCAACGACAAATTTCATGGTGAAACCCGGTCTGAGGATGAATTACCATCCGCTGACGAGGGACTTTTACGCGGAACCAAGGTTATCCGCCAATTATGTGTTTGACAATGGTTTCCGGCTTAAATTTTCCGCCGGGCGGTATTACCAGTTTTTGAGCAAAGTTGCCTCTGGCCAGTCTTATGGATACAACCGGGAATTCTGGGTACTCGCTGACAACCAGCAATATCCTGTCCTTTCATCAAATCATCTGATCCTTGGATCAGCCTATGAAAGTGGGAAGATTACCCTGGATATCGAGGCCTATTATAAAACTTTTGAGGGACTGCAACAGCAGGTCATCATTGTGGATGGTCCGGACAGATATGATTTCAGGCGTCAGACCCCTGTCCTGTCTTTTGATACATCACCCACGAGCATAATTGTATCAGGATCCGGACGGTCATTCGGACTCGATTTTCTATTGAAATATCAGGAAAGGAATTACCAGGGCTGGGTGTCTTATTCCCTTGGCAGATCTCTTCAAAACTATGACATGATCAATGAGGGGAATGACATACCGGCGCCGGTAGACCGTCTGCACGCACTGGACCTGACGCAGATGTATTCAACGGGTAACTGGAACTTTTCCCTGGTTTATTTGTTTTCAACCGGCCAGCCCTACATTGTTGCTAACCGGGAACATGAGGAGCAAGCGGTTTACCAAACCTTCCGGAGACTTCCCAATTACCACCGGGTGGATGTCTCGGCAAACTACAGCTTTCATATAAAAAAGGCCCGGTTCCGTCTCGGATTATCCATCATTAACCTGCTGGACCGGCAAAACTATTATGATATAGACCGCAGGAATTTCCTTTTCAACAATATCAGCTACGAAGAAACCAGCATCATTAAATCCCAGGGTATCACCCCCAATGTTTTCCTTCAATTCCGGTTCTGAGGATACATTTTTACCGGTTCAATAAATTTGGGGTAGGGTATCCCAGGGTTCACCTGTAATAGTATCGAAACAGGATCATAATTAAGAACCAATAAGAAAAAAATGATGAAAAAAACAATTTTAATATTACCCGCCATTATACTGGCATTTGGTATAATGTCATGTGAAAGGAATAAATCCATGAACGCCAGTAGTGATATAGCCGAAAGCGAAGTGCTCGGCCTTACGTTGGCTGAGGCCAGTGCCGAAGATGTTCATTCGGTTTCCATGGAACCCCCCGGAACATTCAGAATGTTTGGAATCATGGGAGGCGGAATGGGTCCCAGAATGCATCATCTGTCAGGTTGTGCTGATGTCACCGAGAGCGGGGAAGAATATCCCAGGGAGATCATTATTGATTTTGGTGAAGGATGTGAAGATTGGAGAGGTAACATCAAGACAGGAAAAATCATTATTGAGATCTCGGATGACATGAAAAACGAGGGGGCTACAAGGAAAGTCACCTATGAAAACTATACAGTACGTGGCAATGAGATAAGCGGATCCAGAACAATTGTCAACAAGGGCAAGAACGAAGATGGGAACTGGATCATTGAGTCACAGTCAGAAATGAGTATTAACCGTGTGGAGGAAGGCATTGTGATAAACCGCACCTCAAATGCGACACGTGAATGGCTCACCGGATTTGAGACAGCTGAAAAAATGGATGATTCATTCAAGATTACCGGATTCGGCAGTATTTCCCAGGATGGCAGTTCTACTTATAGTCGCAAGATCCTTGTTCCATTGTTTGTTGACAGAAGCTGCCGCTATATTCTCAGCGGGCAGGTAGAGCTGACAAACGCGGAGGGTTCCATGCTTATCGACTATGGAGATGGGACCTGTGATAATACCGCAACCGTAACAAAGGACGGGGTAACTGAGGAAATAGACCTGACAAGATGTAAATTCAGAGGTAGATCAAAATTCAATAGGCAGTAATTGATCTCCGTGGTGGTTAGCAAGTATTTAATTTAGTTTGGTCTTTTGAGTCTCAGTTCATAGTAAAATTAGGATTACCCGTCTCTTGTCAAAAGGGCTTCTGCAGACAATGTTGAAGCCCTTTTCTTTAAACTCTCCCACTCACATCTTGAAAAAAGACCCGTGGATTCCTGGTGAACAGGAATACCCTGGAGAATCCATTTTATTTTCGTTTCAGATCTCAAGATTTGAAAATTCCTCTGTAAGAGCGAAAGCAAATTCCGGATAATCATAGACAGGTACCCGGCTTTCCGTTTGCCCGACGGAATATCCGTACAGGCCGGCATAATCTTCAGGGTCCTCCCCCATCTCCGAAAGTTGCTGTATGTATTCGTGGACAGATTTTGACTCGATGATAATGACCTTTCCCATTTTCCGGATAATGGGGCTATGCCGGCGGGTTTCGTCATGATCAAATTCAAGGATCCTCCTGCCATAACGGGTAATCCCAATTACCCTGAAAGTCAGGCTCTTACCTACACCGGGGAGGTTCAATACATTCCTGTCGGTAGCCAGGAAAGGCAATCCAGAAAATTTCCTGAGTGCATCGATGTTCTCCACCATCATTTCCGCTTCCTCGGGGAATTTGCGGATGGTCTCATAATGTTCCTCATGGATCTTACCGATTACCTTTTCCTCCAGTTGTTCCTGAACCACACGGGCATTGGGGACAAAACTGAAATTGTTTTCCATGTATCCTTTTACCGTAAATGTATAATATGGGAGCACCCCGATATCATTCAGTACCATCCTGAGTTTCACCGAATGCCCCCTCCTGGAAGCTGCAGCTGTGAACACCAGCTGGTTGGTAACCGTCCATCCCGCCCTGAT
>DAOUVF010000253.1 GCA_030667765.1 Bacteroides sp. | reverse complement strand
TGACATCCCTGACGGTCAGGGTAATTGTGTTGGGGCCGACACTGGCACATGTAAATGCGTTCGGAGTTGCCAATTTTGATGCGATGCCACAATTATCCGTACTGCCTCCGTCAATGTCTGATCCTGTTATGCTGGCATTACCCAATGCATCGAGCTGGACTGTTATATCCTGGCAGACTGCTACAGGTGGAATGGTTTCCTGGACGGTGACAGTAGCATTGCATGTATTGAAATTGCCATTGACATCAATTACCGTCAACATTACGCTGTTCGGACCTACATTGGCACAGGTAAATGTGTTGGGGGCGACTACCATGGAGGCTATACCACAGGCATCGTTCGAACCATTATCAATGTCACCTGCAACGATCATAGCATTACCCGTAGCATCAAGCTGCACTGTGATATCCTGGCAGATAGCCGTCGGCGGTGTGACATCCTCCACTGTAACAATTGCGTTACAGGTGTTGAGGTTACCATTGACATCCGTGACAGTCAAGGTCACTGTATTGGGACCAATGTCTGTGCAGTTGAGGGTATTCGGGGAGGCGACCAGTGTGGCTATCCCGCAGGCATCATTCGAACCATTGTCTATATCTGCCCCTGTAATCGTTGCATTGCCTGATGCATTTAGCTGTTTCGTTATATCCCTGCATATGGCTACCGGGGCTGTATTATCCTCAATGGTTACGGTGGCAGTACATGTATTTTCATTGCCATTGACATCCCTGACGGTCAGGGTGACCATGTTGGGGCCGACATTGGCACATGTAAATGCGTTTGGATTTGCCAGCAATGATGCGATGCCACAATTATCCGTACTGCCTCCGTCAATGTCTGTCCCGGTAATGCTGGCATTGCCAGTCGCATCGAGCTGGACTGTTATATCCTGGCAGACTGCTACAGGTGGAATGAAATCATTGGGTTCGGAAAGTTCCAGGGAAGGATCAAGCACGATAAAGCAAAGCGGAGAGGCAGCATCCCTTATCCTTACATCATATGTTCCGGCCGTCAGCAAAGTGAATGAACCTGACGCCTGCCATCCAGCCCCTCCGTCAATACTATATTCATAAGAACCACTTCCACCTGATGGTGAACTAAGCGTGATACTTCCATCATTGCCTCCCACACAGGTAACCTGGGTGGAATCCACGGAAGCGCTGAGTATTACCGCTTCCGCAACAGTAAATATACTGTCTGCCTCACAACCCTCAGCATCCGTAACGTTAAGACTGTATGTTCCGGCTGTTAAGGTATTGACATCTTCAGTGGTCGGCCCGTGTCCCCAGCTATAGCTATAAGGTGCGGTCCCTCCGTTTACGGTTACATCTATGGCCCCGTCATTCCCGCCAAAGCAGCTGACATCTGTAATAATCCGGTCAATACTTAAACCGATACAAACAACATGTCCAATGCAAAACTGAGTACTGAGAACAGATATCCCGCCGGTGATATTATCCCTGAAAAGATCAGGGGACATAGCAGGGGAATGGCTTCCATCAAGGAACCAGCTTCCGCCATTGGTACGCTTGATGATACGTGTACCCGGAATGATGGAAAAGCTCATGAAATTGGTAGCGGTTAGCTGGAGGTTATAATCATTTGTCACAAGTCCGTTCTGTGGTAATAGATCCCAGAATCCTTCAGTAAATTGATTTGTTATGCTCACGGTCCCCTCACCCAGGGGAAGCCCTGATGATCCAGGGTCTCCTTCCACGAAACCGACAGTCAGTGATCCAGCAGTCAGGTCAGTGAATGTCAGGTTAGCAGGCCTGTGATTCCCGATGCTCCCAACAGGGTAAAGATAGGGTATACCCGTCGTTGTGATCCATCTCGTCATCCGGCCAAGAATGGTCCCCGAAGTATATGTCAGTGTTCCGGGATTTCCAACACCTGTACCGAGTATCAAGGTATTTAATTGCGGATCAATATTCCCTCCGCTCATGGACAGGTTATTGCTCACTGTAAGGTCACTGTCCATTATCAGATCTCCCCCACTTTTAACGAGCAGATTGAAAAAGGTCTCTGAACCGTAGATATACTGATCGCCTGTACCGTCCAGGATCACTGTACCTGATTGTGCATTGAATGTCCCCCCCAGGTTTTGCCAGTTCCCGGCCAGGTTGATGGTATAACTGGAACCTGATACATCAAGAGCACCTGCTCCATTTATTACAATACGCTCTTCTACATCTATGTCCCCGGTCAGGCTTTTCGTGCCACCGCCACCCGCCACCAGGTTTGCATAGCTGGAAAGGGGGACCTTCACCAGCTGGTCTCCGGTACCGTTGTAGATCACGGTGTTGCCGGCCGCATCCGTCTCAAGGATACCTGTGGTGAGCAGTGAACCGCCGATCCTGAGGGTGGAATTTGTCTGGCTGGTCCATTGGCTCAGGGCATTTGAACCGGTTATATCATTGGTTACAGTAACGGTACCGTAATTCGAGATCTCCACCCCGTCCCCAATGAATATCTGGCCTCCGGTCACATTCACTACAGCAGTGGTGGTAAAATATACGTTGGAGGAAAGTACAATGCCTTCTGTGATGGTACCGATCCCATCTATGAACTTCCCGAATCCATCCATCTCAAGGATCTTTGTTCCGCCCTGGTAGGTGCCATCGATCCCAAAATTACCGTGGATGGTCATAACCTTATCATCAGCATCCAGCGTCCCTCCTGCCTCGATGATGAAATTGTTAACCTCCGTTCCGGCACCCCCTGCTATAATCTTGACCGTATGAGATGGATTGATCCTCACATTTTCGGTGGGTAATGGGATACAATTGCAATCCCAGGTCGCCGGATCATCCCAGTCCCCCGTCTGCACACTTTCAATAATGACATATATATTAACTTCCAACTCTGTGGGTGGGGCTGCCGAACAGCCTGGCATTTGCGCAACCACGCTTACCATGCCCGTACCACTGGCTCCCCAGTCCACCGTGATCGATTCCGTATTCCCTCCGGATGCCTGTGCCCCCCCGGTAATGGTCCAGGTATAAGTATAACCCGCTTCACCAGGTACAGAATAAGGAACCCCGGTAGTATTGGCAGCGATGGTTGGCCTTCCGCTGATGGAGGATGGCTGAATGGAATGGATGGTAACAGGCAGGTCAACCGGGCTACCTTCTGTGCAGGCATTAGACTCTATCACCCTGACATTTGCATTCGCCATGCCGACAGATCCCCAATCCACTGTGATATTGTTTAAATTCCCCCCTGAAGCCTGTGTACCCCCGGTAATTATCCAGTTATAAGTGTTCGGGGGATGATCGGTGACCGAATATGACACGCCTGCACTGCTGGTACAAACCTCTATGGTACCGGTTATGGCCGAAGTTACCGGTCTTGAGCAACTGGTTATATCGCCCAGCGCGAACTGGGCTGGAATGGTCGAAAGGCCCGCCCTTCTGGCAGTTGATCCGAGCGGTATCTGATGAGTGCCCTCCACGGTCCAATTGTCAGGCACATCCTGCCTGATCAGGACACGGGTTGAGTTATTGATTGGAAAAGCGGTAAAACCTGTCCCATCCAGGCTGATATTATAATCGTTTGTTCCTCCCAGGTTGAAACCGTTGGCCTCATCCATACCCCAGAATCCGTCCACGAAAGCATTATGGACTGAATCGGGATTATCATATACAGGTAATCCCGCATTGCCGGGATCTTCCTTGTTGAATCCCATGATCAGGGAACCGCCTGATTGCAATCCATTCAGAGTCAAATAGATGAATTGGGCTCTGTCAGCCGAGCCGATCGGGAAATTGTATGTTCCTGCCGCATTTATCCATCGTTCAAAATGTCCGTTGATATGCCCTCCTGTGTAATTAATGGATCCCGGGGCTGCCAGGCCGGTGCCTAATGTCAGGGTCCCATCCTGTGCATAGATGACCCCGGAGCTCATAGTAAGGACATTACCGGCAATTACATCAGATCCAAGTAAAAGGTCCCCTCCAGGTTTGTCCACCGTCAGGTTGTAAAATTGCTCCCCGGAAGGATTATCGATTGACTGGTCCGAACTACCATTGAATATGACCGTTCCACTGCTGCCTGCCAGATAAACAGATTCGTTATTCCAGTTACCATGTATCTCTATACTGTCATTGCTACCATCGAGTGTACCGGATAAAATTGACAGATCATTATCAATAATCAGTCTGTCGCCGACGGTCTTTGTGCCAGTACCTGAGATGATAAGATTATAATAGACCAACCCAACAGGTGTTTTCACAGATTGGGGACCCAGTTGATTATAGGTTATGGAGTTGCCACCTGCAGATGCAAAGAGCTGACCCACATCCAGCAATGCATCTCCGACTTCCAATGCAGCATCGCTATCATTGATCCAGATTGATCCTGTGGCATTTTCTCCCTGTATGCTCCCCGAGACGATCAGTTGTCCCTGGTTGGTAACAGTATAGCCATTTTGTATATAAATATTGCCCAGTAGATGCAAACGTGTTGACGGTATTATTACAGCATTCGAGGAAATATTCAGCGAACTCGCTGCATCATTAATGGCAATTGTACCGGATCCTCCGATGGTATCACCGGAAAAACTGAGGTCTTTCGCAGCAACCATATCCGATGTATAGGTCCCGTCAACAATCAATCTACCTGTCACAGACATCGTTTTGTTCTGGGCATTAAAAACTGCACCTGCTTCAATCATCAGGGAAACCATGCTTTCCCCTGCAGTTGTGGCCAGACTGACTCTATGCCCACTCCTGATTACAACGCTGTCAGCGGGACCCGGAATGATCCCCCCAACCCAGGTGGAAACTGAATTCCAATTCCCTGTCTGGGCAGAATAGATGGTACTCTGGGAGAAAGTTGACTGGAAGAGAAAGGAGAAAATAACAGACGTAAGGATGGCAAAAAGAATAGTCCTCCTTTTACTGGCATCCCTCATTATT
>DAOUVF010000408.1 GCA_030667765.1 Bacteroides sp. | reverse complement strand
ATCTGGGCATCAGCCGCATAGATCCCCCCATCTATGTGGTTTCCTTCCCTGTCAATCTGCATAAAATCTCCTTTAACGAGCTCAGATCCATCTATTTGTTCTACCGGGATCATCTGTCCCATACGCCTGGCATAGGATTCCTTTGTCTCATTGATCATCTTATCTTCGAGCTTGATCTCATACATGGGCACTTTATCCTTCTGGGTCAGAGAAATATCCAGCCTGGGGGCGAGTCCCAGGACAAAATCAAATTCAAACTCAGTCTGTGTATCCCAGTCTATTTCATCGGGTTGCTCTTCGCTCGGAAGAGGCTCCCCGAGTATGCTTATTTCCTCTTCCTTCAGGTATTTGGATATGGATTCTGACACCAGTTTGTTGATCTCTTCAACCATTACGGGCTTCCGGTACATCTTGCTGACCAGTCCCGCAGGCACCTTCCCTGGCCTGAATCCATCCAATTGAACCTTCTTTCGGTAATCTTTCAAAACCTCATCAACACGCCCTGCATAATCCGACTCTTCAATACGGATCTTCAGAACGGCATTCAAATCATCTGTGTTTTCCTTGCTGATATTCATATTAATTCTTATTGTTACTTAAAAACCGCCATACGAACGACCTGTTATCGTCAGCATGGCGGCAGATCTGTTATCGGGTGCGGATGAAGGGACTCGAACCCCCACGCCGTAAGGCACTAGATCCTAAATCTAGCGCGTCTACCAATTCCGCCACATCCGCATTTTCCGCCGCAAATTTATTCTTTTTTCCTGAGAATGTCAACGGGGCAGTGAAGATGCTCATAAAAGCTTCTACCTCAGCTCAAAATTTTTACCCAGGTAAACTCTTCGTACCTGCTCATCTTCTGCCAGTTCATCGGAAGTTCCCGATTTGAGGATATTTCCCTCGAACAACAGGTAAGCCCGGTCAGTAATGGAAAGTGTCTCGTGTACATTATGGTCGGTGATCAGGATGCCTATATTTTTGGTCCTCAGGCTTTTAACTATTTGTTGAATATCCTCCACGGCAATGGGATCAACCCCTGCAAATGGTTCATCGAGGAGGATGAACCTGGGACTCAAAGCAAGGGCCCTGGCAATTTCCGTTCTCCTTCGTTCTCCACCGGATAACTGTATACCCAGGCTTTTCCTTATTTTCTCCAGTCCTAATTCCTTCAATAGCTCCTCCATCCTGGCTTTTTGCTCATCCCTGGTCAGGCTGGACATTTCAAGCACTGCCATTAGATTGTCCTCCACGGATAGTTTCCTGAAGATCGAAGCTTCCTGGGACAGGTATCCAATGCCCAGCCTGGCTCTTTTGTAGACGGGCTCCTTGGTTATATCCAGGTCATCAACAAAGATCTTCCCCTCATTCGGGGATATCAGTCCCACGATCATATAAAAAGTCGTTGTCTTCCCTGCCCCATTGGGACCAAGCAAACCAACAATCTCCCCCTGTTCAACCTCGATGGATACCCTTTTCACCACGGTCCTTGCCCGGTACCTCTTGACAAGTTTGCTGGTGTGCAGTCTCATAGTATTATTCATTTTGTTTCGTCGCCTCCCCCAAGCTCCTGATCCCGTTCTTTATTGATCCGTCTGGATATGCCTATGCCGATCTCGTAGAGAAATATCAGTGGAAATGACACCAGTACCTGGCTGAAAATATCCGGCGGTGTGATGATGGCAGAAAGGGCAAGGATCAACACCAGCGAATGCTTTCTGTATTTTCTCAGGAACTCCGGTGTTACCAGTCCCGCTTTACTCAAAAAATAAACAAGTATGGGCAATTCAAATATGACCCCGGCTGCCAGTACTACTGAAGCCACGGTTGAAACATATGAGATCAGGTTGATCTGGTTGGTAACCTGTTCACTAACGCTGTAGGATCCCAGGAAGTGAACAGAAAGGGGAACAATCACGAAATAGCCGAATAAGACCCCCAGCATGAACAATAAGGAACTGTAAAAAACAGCCCCACGGGCATGGCCTTTTTCCTTGGAATAGAGGGCAGGTACGATAAACCTCCAGAATTCGTGAAAAACGTATGGGAAAGAAACTACAAAGCCGGCGATCAATGATACCATGATATGCATGGAGAACTGCCCTGCCATTTTAATACTGATCACCTCGAATGGCCTGGAATTGATACATAGCGTCAGGATATTGATGGTCCTCCCGAAATCGCAGAGCAAACGGTTGGTAATGAATTCTGGTAATTTAGGGGCCAGGATGATCTTGTTGAATACGATATCCTTGAAAATGAAGGCCACAATAGCGACGACAAGGATCGCCAATATTGCCCGTATGATATGCCACCTTAATACTTCCAGATGCTCCAGGAATGACATTTCATTCTCAGTCTTTTCTGCCATGCTTAATTATTATTGTCAGATATGCGTTATATAATGGTCCGCTACAGCGATACTTAATTATATTTTTCTAAATTTAGAATACAAATGTATTCATATATTTTAAATGGAGAGGCAGATTCCTTTCATTTAGGAGATCTTGTTATTTAGAAGTTAAATTAACTCACAGCAGAATAATTATCATAAATAATTCGTATCTTAATTGTTGGGTAATAGAGTAGCACTTAGTCATGACGATCAGTACAGATATATCACTTATCGGATGCCTTAAGAAGTATTTTGGTTTTGATACCTTCAAAGGTACCCAGGAAGAGATCATCAGGAGCGTTCTTGACGGCCATGATTCATTTGTCCTGATGCCGACAGGAGGCGGCAAATCTCTTTGCTACCAGCTGCCGTCGCTGATCATGGAGGGGACTGCTATTGTCATATCCCCCCTGATCGCATTGATGAAAAACCAGGTTGATGCCATGCGGAGTTTCAGTACGGATGATGGCATCGCACATTTCCTGAATTCTTCCCTGTCAAAAGCCCAGGTTGAGCAGGTAAAAAGTGACCTTATGTCCCGGCGTACCAGGTTGCTCTATGTGGCACCCGAATCATTGACAAAGCAGGAAAACATTGAATTTCTCAAAAAGATCAACATCTCATTCTACGCGGTTGATGAAGCTCATTGTATTTCCGAATGGGGTCATGATTTCAGGCCTGAGTACCGGCGCATCCGGCCCATTATCAACCTGATCGGCACGGCTCCCATCATTGCATTGACAGCTACAGCCACACCCAAAGTGCAGCATGACATTCAGAAGAACCTGAACATGCTTGATGCCCGGATATTCAAGGACTCATTCCGCAGGGAGAACCTTTATTATGAGATACGTCCAAAGATTAATGCAACCAAGGAGAT
>DAOUVF010000202.1 GCA_030667765.1 Bacteroides sp. | reverse complement strand
TAAATAGCGCATTTAATTTTTCTTCCTTAGCACCGTCTTCATCAGGATGTCCAAATCATGTTTCAGGATGGCAACAGTTTTGATCAGTTCTTCTTCCGGCATTACAGGATCCGGGATCTCTGAGCTGATATAATTGATAAACCTCCAGACTTCCTTGATCTCGTTGACATTCACGTCGAAAGGTTCATATACCGGGTTCAGGGAGAACAGGGTGAGCTTATGCTCCTTTTCCAGCAGGTTTTCTGCGATCTTGAAGACGATCCCGTCATCCAGGGTCAGGACGACATAGGCTTCCCCGGTAAGGATATCATTCCAGTCCTGCAGAAATATCCCGGTTACCCAGGCCTTATCCGGGATGGGAAGCATGGAATCCCCCGACAGCTGGAAGGTCCTGTATTTTTTACTCGGCGAAAGAAAAGGAAGCTGGAAGGTTGGCAGCTGCTGTATGAATTCCGGGTCTGCAAACCCGTTGGTATACCCGGCCTTGGCTTTTTCATTCACCAGCTCGATGTTCTCCTCGTTTTCTTCATCGACCGTGGTGGCCAGTACCCGCAGTTTACTGCCCCGCAGGTATATATCATTTCCCCGTTCCAGTTCAGAAAGCTGGCTTTCCGACAGGCTGTCCAGATTGATCCTGATCAGGGTATCCACCGCCACCCCAAAATATTTTGAAAACGATATCAGGGTCTGTATGCCCGGCTCGGCAACCTCGTTCTCATACCCGCTCAGCGTGGAGCGTTTCATGCCCAGGGTATGGGCCAGTTCGTCCTGTGTCCGGTTCCTCCGCTTGCGAAGGAGTTTGATGTTATGGGCAAAATGCATGGCTGTTTTTTTTGATTATCAGATAAAAATATTTCCCCGGTCGCTTTACTTTTTCAACCGGATTGATTATATTATAATCGTATATTATGACTAATAATTAATCAAAATTACGATAAATATTTAAAAAACAAAATATTGGGAGATTTTTTTATTGGACATGAGGGAAAGAAATATCGTGCACCTCGACCTGGATACCTTCTTTGTATCGGTCGAGCGTTTGAGGGACAGCAGCCTGGTGGGAAAGCCGGTGGTCATAGGGGGATTGTCGGATCGTGGAGTGGTGGCCAGCTGCAGTTATGAGGCGAGGCAATACGGGGTACATTCGGCCATGCCCATGAAGCTGGCCAGGAATCTTTGCGACGATGCCATCATTATCCGGGGAGATTCGGAAATGTATACGAAATATTCCCGCCTGGTGACCGACATCATCGCCGGGGAGGCGCCTTTGTATGAAAAGGCCTCCATCGACGAGCATTATATAGATATATCGGGAATGGACCGTTTCTTCGGCTGCATGCAATGGACGCATGAACTACGCCAGAAGATCATCAGGCATACGGGACTACCAATCTCCTACGGGCTCTCGGTGAACAAGACCGTTTCCAAGATTGCCACGGGAGAAGCCAAACCAAACGGGGAGCTGGAAGTGGTCAGATCCCGGGTGATCCCCTTTCTTTCCCCGCTTTCCATACGGAAGATACCGATGATAGGGGACAAGACCTATCACCTGCTGCGTTCGATGGGCATACAAACCGTCCGGACCCTGCAGGAGATGCCCGTGGAGATGATGGAAAAGGTACTGGGCAAGAACGGCAACGAGGTCTGGAGAAGGGCCAACGGGATCGATGCCGCCCCGGTCAGGCCTTACTCCGAACGTAAATCCATCAGTACGGAAAGAACCTTTGAGAAAGACAGCATTAACGTGGTTCATATGCAGGAACTGCTGGTAAGCATGGTGGAAAGGCTGGCCTATGACCTCCGGAAAAAACAGAAACTGACGGCCTGCATCACGGTGAAGATAAGGTATTCCAATTTCGACACCCACACCCTGCAGAAGCACATCCCCTACACCTCTTTCGACCATGTGCTGATCGCAGCCGCCAAGGAATTGTTCGACCGGCTCTACAAGCGCAGGATACTGATCCGCCTGATCGGGGTCAAGCTCAGCCACCTGGTCGGCGGGGTACAGCAACTGGACCTGTTCGAAGACACCCCGGAGATGATCCGGCTGTACCTGGCTCTCGACAAGCTCCGGAACCGCTACGGGAAAAAATCGATACGGAGAGCCGTGGGGATCAGCAACCGGGAGAAAATGAAAGAAGAGGAGGATGAGTCAAGGCCGGACAGGACCCTGCCGGAGGAGATCGAGCAGCGGGCGAGCTGGCAGGCCGGGGGCAGTACCTTCAAGCGGCTCTGGAAGATCAACCGCCCGGATTACCTCACCGGCAATGCCAGTTAGCTGGCTGGTGACAGCACCGGAAAATCGACAACATACGCACTGCAATCTATCATGTACCTGAACTGCCATTCATATTATAGCCTTCGTTACGGCACCATGTCCGTGGAAAACCTGGTTGAACAGGCTGCCGGGAGAGGTGCGCCGGCGCTGGCCCTGACCGATATCAACAATTCCATGGGCATCATGGATTTCATCAAGGCATGCGGGCAGCATGGTATACATCCTGTGGCAGGCATTGAGTTCCGTGACGGGAACCGGCTGTTATATACCGGGGTGGCACGCAACAATGATGGTTTCCGCGAACTGAATGAATTCCTCACAGCATGCAATGTGAACAAGGAGCCGCTGCCCGATGATCCCCCGCCCTTTAAGGATGCGTGGACCATTTTTCCTTTCGGCAGCAAGAACCCCGCCCAGCTGCTCGATAATGAATACGTCGGGATACGGCCCTCGGAGGCGCGCAGGCTCCTCTCCTCCCCTTTCCGGCACAAGCTCTCAAGGCTGGTCGTCAACCAGCCGGTCACTTTCGGGACGAAAGACGATTATGCCATCCACAGGCACCTCAGGGCGGTCGACAACAATACCCTGTTGAGCAAGATCAACGGTGAACACCTGGCGGCTGCCGACGAACATTTCCGGCCGCTGGACCAACTCCTGGAAGCCTTCAAATCCTACCCGGATGTGATCCGGAACACGGAGCATTTGCTGGGAGAGGCCCATATTGATTTCGATTTCAGCAGTATCAAGAACAAGGACTGTTTCACCGGCAGCCGCTATGATGACAAGCTGTTGCTGGAAAAGCTGGCCCTCGACGGGATGCTCCACCGTTACGGGAGAAACAACCCGGAAGCCAGCCGCAGGGTTAAACATGAGCTGGAGATCATCGACCGCATGGGGTTCTCGGCTTATTTCCTGATCACCTGGGACATCATACGCTACTCCATGTCCAGGGGGTTCTACCATGTGGGGCGCGGCAGCGGGGCCAACTCGGTGGTGGCTTACTGCCTGAAAATCACGGACGTGGACCCCATTGAGCTGGATCTGTATTTCGAGCGTTTCATCAATTCCAAGCGGACGAGCCCACCGGACTTCGACATCGACTATTCCTGGAAGGAGCGTGACGAGGTACTGGACTATATCTTCAAGCGCTACGGGGAAAAGCATACGGCTTTGCTGGGGACCATCTCGACCTTCCGCGACCGGTCCATCATTCGTGAGCTTGGCAAGGTATACGGACTGCCAAAAACGGAGATAGACCACCTGGTGCATTACCCCGACGACATGATGAACCGCAGCCAGATCACCGAGCAGATCATGCATATCGGGCATAAGATCATGGATTTCCCTAACCAGCGGAGCATCCATGCCGGCGGCGTGCTGATCTCCGAAGAGCCCATCACCGCCTATACGGCCCTGGACATGCCCCCGAAAGGGTTCCAGACCACGCAATGGGATATGTATGTGGCCGAGGAGATCGGTTTCGAGAAGCTTGACATCCTCAGCCAGCGGGGCATCGGGCATATCAAGGAATGCGTGGAAATCGTTCTGGACAACCAGCGAAAAAGAATAGATGTACATGAAGTGGAAGCCTTTAAGAAAGACCCGAAGGTGCGTGAGCAGTTGAGATGGGGAGAAACCAACGGATGCTTCTATGTGGAGAGTCCCGCTATGAGAGGACTCCTGAAAAAACTCCGCTGTGACAATTACCTCAGCCTGGTGGCAGCCAGTTCAATCATCCGTCCCGGGGTGGCCAAGTCCGGCATGATGCGGGAATATATCTGGCGATTTCACCACCCTGGTGAATTTGAGTATATCCACCCGATCATGGAGGAGCAGCTGAAGGAGACCTATGGCGTGATGGTCTACCAGGAAGATGTGATCAAGATCTGTCATCATTTCGCGGGACTCGACCTGGCCGATGCAGATGTGCTGCGCAGGGCCATGAGCGGGAAGTTCCGGTCCAAAGGTGAATTCAAGCGGATCGCTGACAGGTATTTTGAGAACTGCAAGGCCAGGGGCTACACGGAGGAACTGGCGAAAGAGGTCTGGCGGCAGATCGAATCCTTCGCCGGGTACTCCTTTTCCAAGGCCCATTCCGCCTCTTATGCTGTAGAATCTTTCCAGAGCCTTTTTTTGAAGTCCCATTTCCCCCTGGAGTTCATGGTGGCCGTGATCAATAATTTCGGGGGATTTTACCGCACCTGGGTCTATGTCAATGAAGCCATGCGCTGCGGGGCTACCATCAACCTGCCCTGTATCAACCGCAGCCAGCTAAAGACCTCCATCAGGGGAAAGGATATCTACCTGGGATTCATCCATATATCCAACCTGGAATCAAAAACCATATCGGCCGTCCTGGAGGAACGCGAGTTGAGGGGCCCTTACAAAAGCCTCGGGCATTTTGTCAGCCGGGTGCCCATAGGGCTCGAGCAGCTGGTCATCCTGATCCGCATCGGTGCCTTCGGTTTCACCGGCAAGGGGAAAAAAGTATTGCTCTGGAATGCCCATATGCAGCTGGGACAACATACAACAGTGAAACGTGAAAAATCCCTTTTCCAGCTGCCCGAAAAGAAGTTCACCCTTCCCGAGCTGGAGGAATCTGCTCTGGAAGATGTCTACGATGAAATGGAATTGCTGGAATTCCCGGTTTCCCTGACCGGATTTGACCTCCTGAAAACCTCGTTCAGGGGGGAGATCATGGCTCGTGACCTGATGAAACATGCGGGCAGGACTGTACGGATGGTAGGCAATCTTGTCACCATCAAAAATGTGCGGACTGTCAAAAAAGAATGGATGCATTTTGCCGCCTTCCTCGATGCCGAAGGGGAGTTTTTCGACACTATACACTTTCCCAGGTCACTCAGACAATATCCCTTCCGGGGATACGGTGTCTACCTGATCCTGGGAAAGGTCGAAGAGGAACTGGGCTTTCCCAGCATCACCGTCGAGAAACTGGCCAAACTGCCGGTGAAGTCAGACCCGCGCTACTAAAGTATTTTGAAAATCAGCTGCATATTGCGTAATTTTATCTGGATCGATTGACAGAGACACCCTGCATATATGATAGGATTCAGCATATCAAATACGGAAAGCATAAGCATAAATATCCACCGTATTCTCCTTGAACAGTTTCATTATATTATAATGCAGTCTGAGAAGGATCAGGAGGAGGTACATAAATCCATCCACGAGACCCGGAAAAGCATGAAAAGGATCCGTGCCGTACTACGGATGATCAGGGATGAGATAGGATACAGCTCCTATTACAGGGAGAATACATTTTACAGAGACCTCAGCAGGAAACTGTCCGGGATCAGGAATTTCGAGGTGCTTTCAGACTCTATCAAAAATCTGCAGGAGGACCTGTCAAATACTATTCCTCCTCATGTCTTTGCATTGTTGGAAGAGGAGTTGGGCAGGCAGCGGAATATGGTAGTGGGAGGTCAGGCCGGGCTAACCCAATTGCTGAAAGAGATAGCCGGAAAAATTGAAATTGCCAGGGATAGGATATATGACTTCCCGGTCAGGCATAACGATTTCAGGGCATTTGAAGGAGGTTTGTTCAGGATGTACCGCCAGGGAAAAAGATATTTTCGCGATGCCAGGAGAAACCCTTCCCCCTCCCAGCTGCACGATTTGAGGAAAAGGATGAAGTACTTCTGGTACCAGGTGGAAATTTTGCAACCCATATTCCCTGGTCCGATGAAAGCTTACGCCCGCACACTTGAAGCGATTGGAGAGAACCTCGGTGTTTATCATGACCTGCAGGTGCTGCAG
>DAOUVF010000033.1 GCA_030667765.1 Bacteroides sp. | reverse complement strand
TTTGGGAAGGGACTTGTGCAGAACCCGATGTTATTGCTTGACAGTTCCATGGTAAGGCTGACCATAGCCAGATACTATACACCTACCGGAAGATTGATCCAGAAACCATACGAAAATGGATTTGAGGAATATTCGAAAGACCTGATCAACCGGTATAATATGGGAGAACTTCTGCATTCAGACAGCATTGTTTTCCCGGAATCTTTGAAATTTCAGACCCTGGTCAGCCAGCGTCCTGTTTATGGGGGTGGAGGGATCATGCCGGATTATTTTGTTCCCCTCGATACAACTTATAACTCAGGATATTACAGCAGGATACTGAGCAGGGGCATCATCAACTTTTTTACTTTGTCTTATGTTGATGATCACCGCAAGGAATTGCATGCCAAATATCCTACATTCCAGTCTTTTCTGGATGGCTTCACCATTAAGGATAAGATACTGGAGGATATGATTGCCTATGCTTCTGAAGAGGATATTGCCTATAACGAGGAAGACTTCAATGTATCCAGGGAACATATAAGGCTGGTGCTCAAAGCTTATATGGCAAGGGATCTCTGGAATAGCAGTGAATTCTACCAGGTATTCAATACTTCCAATCCCAGTGTATTAAAGGCGATTGAAGTCCTTGATGGCCAGACTATATACCAGGCCTTATTGGAATCTAAGCAGTAAAATCTTGAATTATTGAACCTGGAATCATTTATAAGCTGGTTCAGCGGTAATTATATTGAGGTCCTGGGTGTTATTACCAGCCTGGTTTATTTATATTTCAGTGTCAGGCAGATCATCTGGCTTTGGCCTTTCGGGATCATCTCATCAGCGTTGTTCATCCTGATTTTTTTGAACAGTAAGTTCTATGCAGACATGGGACTCCAGGTCTACTACCTGGGAGTGAGCGTTTACGGTTGGATTTATTGGTCGCGCGGAGGGATATCCCGGAATGAAAAAAGCAGCCTGCCTGTTTGCAGGATAAGCCGCCAACTGGCCTTGGTCCTGAGTGTGACCGGGATAGTGATCATGCTGGGAATCGTATATATTTTAAAAAACTTTACAGACTCTGATGTGCCGTGGGGAGATGGATTTACCACTGCGGGAAGCATTGTAGCCACCTGGATGCTTGCTCGTAAGATGTTGGAACACTGGCTGGTATGGATATTTGTTGACAGTGTGGCCGCGGGACTCTATTTCTATAAGGGCCTGTACCCGTCCTTTCTGCTTTATCTGATCTTTACCATTATTGCAGTTGTCGGGTACTTTCAATGGAAGAGGAGTTTATCTGAAAATTCGACATAATATGTTCAAGGTAGTTGTAACGGGACCGGAATCTACCGGTAAGACCGAGATCTGCAAATTCCTGGCAGCATCTTTCAAAACGGAATTTATTCCTGAATATGCCAGGGAATATATAGCTTCATTAAACCGTCCATATACTTTTGAAGATGTCGAGAAGATAGCCAGGGTGCAGGTAGAACTGTTGCAGCAGCACCGGGAGGGAAAATTGCCCATCTTGTTTTTGGACACCTACCTGATCATTACAAAAGTTTGGTTCCGTGAGGTCTATGGGATTATCCCTGACTGGATAGATAGCAGCCTTGCAGATGCAGGAATCGACCTTTTTTTATTGTGTTATTTTGATATTGATTGGATACCGGATCCACTACGCGAAAATCCGGGTCCCCGGAGAGCCTTTCTTTATGAGTCTTATCTGAAGGAAATTGAACAAATGGGTAGGCCCTGTGAGGTCATCAGGGGCCGTGGGACAGAAAGATTCAATAATGCAAAAATGGCTGTAGAGAAGCATTTTACTTATTTTAGGGATATAACATGAAAGATTTTATAGCCACGACCCTGTATGGACTGGAAGAAGTACTGGCAGATGAACTGACCAGCCTGGGTGCCGGTTCTGTCAGGCCGCATAACAGGGCAGTTTCCTTTTCAGGGGATAAGAAGATGTTGTACAGGACCAACTATCACCTTCGTACGGCACTCCGGGTGCTCAAACCACTGCAGGCATTCCCGGCCAGGAATGAAGAGGATATTTACAAGGGCATCCGGGATATTGCATGGGAGAGGGTCATGGGACCGGAAAGCACGCTGGCAGTTGAAACAGTGCTTGTATCAAACAGGTACAAACACTCCGGTTATATATCTCTGAAAGTTAAGGATGGGATCGTTGACAGGTTCAGGGACCGGACAGGGAAGAGGCCATCGGTCGACCTGAAAGATCCGGATGTCCGGATCCACATACACCTGGGGGATACGCATTGCAACGTTTCACTTGACAGTTCAGGAGAATCCCTGCACAAGCGCGGTTACCGGACACAACCCTTTAAGGCTCCCCTGAACGAGGTCCTTGCTGCGGGACTGATAAAATTATCCGGATGGGAACCTGGTATGCGGTTTATCAATCCCATGTGCGGGTCGGGTACCCTGGTAATTGAGGCTGGGATCATGGCCAGGGGATTGCCGGGAGGGTATTTCAGGCAGGGATTCGGATTCCAGGCCTGGAAGGATTACGAACCGGATTTATTTGAATCCGTTCGGAAGGAACGATTCCTCAGAGAATCCAGGGATCCGGAGATCATGGCCTGTGATCTGGCCTTCCCTGCCATCCGGGCTGCTCAACAGAACCTGGCAAGGGCAGGTCTGCTCGGGAAGATTGATCTGGTAAAATCAGGCTTTGAATCATGGCAGCTTTCACCTGGGACAGGCATAATCATTATGAATCCGCCTTATGGGGAGAGAATGGAAGAAGATGATCTTCAAGCACTCTATAAAACCATCGGTGATACCCTGAAAAGAAATTTTCCAGGTTACCAGGCCTGGATTTTCAGTGGCAACCCGGATGCGATGAAACATATTGGACTAAGAACAAGCCGCAAACTGACATTATTTAACGGTCCGATCAAATGTAAATACCATCAATATGAACTTTATGACGGTTCGAAGAAAAAATTCCATCACGATAATCCGGTTTAAATTTTTT
This sequence comes from Bacteroides sp., assembly GCA_030667765.1. Classification (GTDB taxonomy): domain Bacteria; phylum Bacteroidota; class Bacteroidia; order Bacteroidales; family SM23-62; genus SM23-62. The sequence continues at coordinate 10,325 of DAOUVF010000033.1, read as the reverse complement.
TTATGTATTTTAAAACCTTTAAGTCACTTTAAGCGTATCTAAAGCTTGAAATGTTTGGTAAACCACTCGGATTCCTGTCTTTCAGGAAGTTCATTTTTTTTATATATTTGCTGAGCATTTAGAATGATTTAATTAGTCAAGAGAATATTTAACCAATTCCGCAGATGAGCTTTGATGTTCATGAGTATTTTTCCAAATTGAACGGCGGAGATGTTCTGGTTGCCTATAAAGGCAGTATCACCACTGACCTGATCAATAATGTACTCGAAGAGATTGAGGAGAAGATGGATGGTGCGGATGAACAGGCCAAGATAAAAAAGAAGGTATACAATGTACTTGTTGAAAGCCTTCAGAACCTTTATCATCACATCGAAGAACTGCCGGATCAATTGAAGAGTGATTTCGAATCAAAGTTCGGAATACTGGTTGTTTCCCGCAAGAAGGATACATACCGGATTTCAACGGGCAATTTTATCAGTTCCGGGAAGATTAAATTTCTGAAGGACAAGATCGATAAGATCAATTCGATGTCAGTGGATGAACTGAAAGACATGTATAAGTTCATTCTGAATCACCAGAAGCTTTCGGCCAAAGGAGGCGGTGGACTTGGTCTGGTTGATATTGCCCGGAAAACAGGGAACAAACTGGAGTATACTTTCCAGCATTACCAGGATGATTATTATTTCTTCAACCTGGATGTATATATAATCGAAGAAAACAAATAATTTTATAGTGATGGAACCAATTTCAATCGAAGGTACAACAAAAACACCAACAGTAAAGTTTGACGCTGGATCTGGGAAAATAGAGATCAAAGGGCGGTCAATTCCGGAAAATTCTATTGAGTTTTATAAACCCATGGTTGATTGGCTGGAGGAATACGCTAAAGGTCCAATGGATAAAACTACGGTTAATGTACAGCTGGAATATTTCAACACCAGTTCTTCCAAATGCATACTGGATGTATTCAAAAAGCTGGAAGCCATCCATAAGGCAAAGAACGAAGTAGTGATAAACTGGTACTACGAAGAAGATGATGAAGATATGCTGGAAGCCGGTGAGGATTATGAATCCATCATCAGGGTCCCCTTCAAAATGATTGAAATAGTAGAATAAATCGACCAATACCACCCCAAAGATATCGAGACCATCTCAGCTTATTCGCCGGGATGGTTTTTTTTAATAAACTTAACAATAACCGGGTTCATTAAAGTAAGTTTGGTGTTGATCTTAATTGTACGGTTTTGAGTTTTTGCCTTTACTGTACCCCATACACCATCACTATTCAGAAGATCAAACCTTGAATTGATCCACTCCGGCGCAATATCCAAAGAAATTGAATCAAATGAATCGGAACTTAATCCAGTAATAACCACAACTGCATAATCATTTGATTTTGAACGATTGAAAATGCAAAAAGCATTGGGTGTTTGTTTAACAAACACTGGAAGTGGTTCATTTTGCAGCCATTCAATTGTCTGGCGCATTAATTCCTTTTTTGCATAATTAAATATTGATATGGAGCGGGAATAGATATAAGTTTCATTGAGGTTGAAAGACATGACTGCAATACGTCCACCAAGTTCATTTTCAAAGCGAATCATACCAGGAAAGAAAGTATGGTCTTTCGAATCAACGAAGTCTGTTAATATTTCAACACCCCTTAACGGTTTTATTTGATAGAAAGCATCTTTTTTGTTTCGGGAAAATGCCCAAACATAATTGTACATCAATCGGTTGTTAATATTGGAATAGCTTTCCGGGTTACGAATACTTTCATAGAAAGGTGGAATAACAGTCTCCTTTCTGTATGAGATTTCTGCTCCTATCAGCTTACTGAATCCTTTATTTGATAATAGATATGCAGCATGACCATCAAGAAAAACATTCCCTTGCAGAAGCGTTTTTATTTCTTCCCTGTTCATGTGCTCAACAATGCTTCCTGAAACAAGTTTCACTTTACCGTCAGCTGAGGTGTGAGGAATCCCCAAACGTCCTGTAATATGTACCCAATTCGAAGAAGTGCCAGGCTTTCTAAAAATCTCACACCCATCTGTGCTACACTCTTTTACTGCTGATTTTAGAGCAGCAAAACGTTTTGATTCTTTCAGAAACATTTTACTATAACCTTCTTCTTCTAATGGATTTTCAAGATATTGATTAACATATAGTAAAGATTCATCCAATCCGTATGCATATGCAGATGTAATCAAGCTTTTTAATTTAGAACCTGACATAAAGAAACGTGTATGAGGGAAAGAATCAGATTCATGCAACAGTTCGAAATTGGCAGGCAGATGTTGTCGGTGGTACAGGAGATTAAAAACTGCATGAGGGATTTCTAATGGATTATCGGAAAAATAGGTTGAACCATATAACCGGACAACAGGACGAGTTCTGCCTGCAAAAGCCAGGGTAACAGCTTCCGTAAAATCTCCGTCACGATCATTTGCCTCGCTCTGGCAAAGGCATAGACGGGTCTCAGGTGCCAGTTGATCAACTTTTTCTCTGACGGAAGCTGCCAGTAAGGCTAAAGAGTCTTTGCTCAATTCACCCCATGTATGACGCAATCGATAACTCTCCGATGTTTTTGCAGGAAAAATAGTCTGTAATTCCTCTCTCGAATAATACTGTTTTTCCCTTTGTGCGAATTCTTCAAGATGACGTGGACAGTAACAGCCATTATTCATATGGAAATCATCTTCGAAATTAATCCAGAATGGTCGGGCAATTTTCACTACTGCTGCAACATAATCACTGAATGTTTCCCTGTAGTCGTGATCTAAAGGACAGCAAGCCTCCTGGGCCTGACTTCCGTCAATCCTGACAATACTTTGAAATTCCCCTTTCCCTATTCTTATGGTTGTTGTACACCACCAGCCAATCTCAATATCATACTCTGCCAGCTGTTTTTTTATCTGCAGTATCTGTTCTCCCAATTCAATAAAGACTTGTTTTTCTGGAAACCCTGTGTATCGGTGTTCCTTACTGGGACCAGTAATTACGAACCGGCGAAATCCATAAAGTTTGTTTAGTTCAACAATATAAGATAACATCTCTTTTTCAAGATTGGGAAAGAACTTGAGCGGAATAATCGGGTTGATTAAGTCTCCATACTCATTGTTTATTTGTGCAACTTGTATTAATGACAATAATCCACTGGTCGCCACTATTGATGAACCGACAGCTGTCGTTCTGATAAAATTTCTTCGCTTCATTATTTGAAATTAGCAGGAGATCTCAATATATAAAAAGAAATCGATAATTAACCTTCCCGCCTTATACGCTGGCTAAATTGTCCGAAGAAGTCCAGGAATTTCTTTAGTAATCTGTAGTAGAGAATCAAATAGAAGATCAGCGTCATAAACCAAATTACTGCGATGTTGACACCGAAGGTGCTGAAAAAGTTTCCAAAAACCTGCTTCCTTGGTGCGTAGAAGTGTGCCTTGATCAGTTTATGTTCCGGATCCATATAGATGGGGTCGATTTTCTGGTAGAGGCGATTTTTATACTGGATGATCCGGTCCCTGACATTCGAGTTTTTCACAAAATCTTCCAGTGATTCGTTGTTCTGCTCCCGTTTAATTTTATTAAAGGCCTCCTTTTTTTCATCGCTTCTCTGGAGTTCCCTGGTTCGTTTATCATTCTCGTCATTGGCCTTGTTATAGAGTTTGATATTGTATGCCTTGATTTCATTCAGGTATTTACGCAGGGAATCCAGTATATCTTTGTTTATCCTCTCCGGCGTGAGTTCTGAAAGCTGTTTGAAAGTGATGATGGTATTTTCTTTCATTTCATCCTCGATCTCGCTCCTGAGAAGTTTTAAGTGAGATTTGATGTCTTCAGCCCTGGCAGGATCATGAAGGTTCCGTCCAATGCTTTCCACTTTGTTCAGCAGGTCCACCGTCCAATAATCCTTACGGTAACTTGCCTCGCTCATTACCTTGTCATACAAATAATATTGAGACTGGTATTCATTGTTTATGAACTGGTATGTTGCAAGGGCTTCGTATGCCCAACGGGCCGTAATTACTTCACCGTACAAGGGGATGCTGGTGGGAGAGGATAATTTCGGATTGAGTTTCTCAAACTTCACGATGACCCCGCTCAGGATAATCTGTGGTATGACCAGGAAAGGGATCAGGATGTATATGGTTACCACGGTCTTGAAACTGTCGGATATGACCAGCCCCATCAGGTTGGATGAGACCCAGGCACTGAAAAGGACCAGCCAGTATTGCCAGTACATGCCTTTGATCTCCATGATGCTGTTCCCGATCACAACGAATAACATGGCCTGGATGGCTGAGAGGGTCATCAGGACTGCCACCTTCGAAAGCAGGTATCCTGACCGGCTCAGGTTCAGGAATGCTTCTCTCTTTTTAATTTTCCGGTCTTTTATAATCTCCTCGGCACTGCCTGTGAGTCCCATGAAAATGGCAACGATCACCGACATAAAGATATAAACTGGGAGGTTGGAGTTTCCTTCAAGGTTGTAACCGTGAACATTGGTGATATTAACATTGAAATACTTTATGATATATGCCAGCAGGAAAGCCAACAGGGGTGCTTCCAGGAAATTGATCACCACATATTGGGTGTTGGACAGCTTGGACAGCACATCACGTCTGACAAAGATCAGGAATTGTTTTAGTTTGTTAGGGATCTTAAACAAGATTTCCGGTAAGGCGGAATGCTGCTCCAGGAATTTGCCATTCTCCTTTTCTTTGTCTAAAAAATGGGTATGCCACTCTTTTGGAGATATTTTCCTTGTCTTGGTGGCCTTTCCATATTCATCGAGTACATTGGATTCTACAATGTTAAAGATCTGTTCGGGATTCACATTACCGCAAACCTGGCATTCATTTTCATTACAGTTGGCATGATGGATCTTTTGCTTGAAATATACAATAGACTCTATGGGATCACCATCGAAGATCATCCAACCACCAGTATCCAGGATGATCATATTGTCAAACATCTTGAAGATGTCGGAGGAAGGCTGATGGATGACAACAAATACGAGTTTTCCTTTCAGGGATAGTTCTTTCAGCAGGTCCATGATGTTCTCTGAATCCCTGGATGACAAGCCTGATGTAGGCTCGTCCAGGAACAGGATGGCTGGTTCCCTGATCAGCTCAAGCGCTATATTCAGCCTTTTCCGTTGGCCACCGCTGATTTTTTTATTCAGGGGACTCCCCACCTGGATATCACGGATCTCAAATAATCCAAGATTTTCAAGGGCCTGGTTTACTGAATCTACAATCTGTTCCTCTGTATAATTGTCAAAACACAGCTTGGCATTATAATACAGGTTTTGATAAACAGTCAGCTCTTCAATAAGAAGGTCGTCCTGGGATACATGCCCGATGATCCCTTCGATCTGTTCTTTTTCCGTAAAAATGTCCACCCCGTTGATAAGTACTTTGCCTGCGGAGGGTGGGACCGATCCGTTCAGGACATTCAGGAGGGTGGACTTTCCTGCACCGCTGGAACCCATGATGCCAATCAGCCGTCCGGATTCCTCTTTGAAACTGAGCTTCTGTAAGCCCGTATCGCCGCTTTTGAAATGGTATTCAACATCACTGACTTCAAAGGTGATCCGGTCCTTGATCTTGTCAAGCTGGAAACGGCTGACGATATCGCTATAGTAAATGGGCTTTATCTGCTGGTTCTTGATCGAAGAACCGTTATTCAGAACGTATACCTTGTCCTCCTGGATCAACTGGCTGTTCATGTACATTTCACTTTTGCCGGTATACCTGATAAAGTAAAGCCTGGCAGTGGGCACATGCAACACCCTTAATTGTCCCCTGATAGAATCAATATAAATATGTTTGGATTTTTTCAGATTAAATTCCCGGTTGCTGTCAATCATCATGATGTCTTCAGTATCCGGGACATCTTCAGGGGAAAACAGTACAAAATCCCTCATCTGTTCATATTCCTCTTCCAGCACATTAAAGGTTTCTGACACAGTGTTGATGAATTCCATCTCCTGCTCTGTGATTTCGCCAATGTCAGATCTTACAAATTCGAGCAAGCGGATCAGCACAATGATCTTCTGTGGCTGGGCTAGTTCTTCATTGATCGCGGTTGCGATCTTGAGTACCCTGACAGAACTGGCAGAGATCCCCTTAGCCCTTTTTTCGGATTCCTTCTGCTTTTCCTGGTGAAGCTCATAGTATTCATCAAAGACCTTCAGGTATTCCTGAAGTATCTCATGGTTCAGCTGTTTTTCCAGGTAAGCTTCAACAACATTCCTCCTGTCACTCCTGCTACTATCAGGCCTGGCAATAATGGCAAAAAGCTGCATCAGGGCCTTCAGTATCTGTTCACTCATGCGTGCGGAAGTAATACAAAATTAGTATACCCCCAATACGTGAAAATCAGGGCAAAGTTACAGGTACAGGATGAGGAATATGGCGGGAATGAGAATTCCTAATGCAGTTAGCCAGGCTCCTCTCCCGGTAATACCCTTTTTCCCCCGGATCATAAACAGGCCGGAAATTGCCATAAGGATCAGTGCCAGGGCAAAAGCATCTGAAAACCATGTAAATAGTTTTTTTGGCTTATTGTAGTGCAGGAAGTTCATTTCCCTGAAAAAAGGTCGTTTTTTTATCACCTCGATATAGGCCCGGCCGCTATCCAGGTTTATCGTGACTGATCCCTGCTTAATGAATATCTTTAATACACCTTGTCCGGGAAAGAAATGGCTCCTGTATTGATAATTTTGGTCAATTTGCCTGGCCAGTGATCCTGCCACTTTCTTTGAAATATCATCAGCAGCAGGAACATCCGGCAGAGTAGCTTCTGAGATCTTGATGATGTAATCCGGATTCCAGTCATCCAGGTGGTTTAGTGCAATCCCTGAAATACCATAGACCAGGGACATGCCAAAGAAAATATAACCCATATCCCGGTGTATAATACGGAGCCATTTCCGGATTTTCATTGGAGACAAATAATGATTTGTGAATATACAGGGCTTATTCTGTGATAACCGTGAATTCGATGGTTTCTATCCAGTAGTCTGAGAGATGGTTCTTACCGCTGGCTGCAATTTCATCTCTTACATCCTGTATCTTTTTCAGCTGTGAAGCTATTTGTGTTTCAGTGTCTTGATCCCCTTCCGGTTCTTCACCATGATCTTCATTACCATCTCCAGCGTCTGTATCCTGGTCCGATGCTTCACCATGGTTATCTCCATGCCCTACACCGCCTTCATGACCTTCTCCACGATCGTGTTTTGAACCTTCACTTACTTCAGCCTCCCATTCAGCCAGGTAGGTTTCATCGATGATCAATTCCCTGACAATCCCGTTAACCTCAATCATGCTTCCCTCAAGTTCAATATCAAATTCAGAAATGTTTTCACCCACCGTGATGCGAAAACGATCTTCTCCATCCTCACCAACGATAAATAAACGCTGTCCGCCATGACGGCAAACATGGACAACCGTTCCCTTTAAGGATACGGGTTGTTCAACGAAAGGGGATGCATCTGCAAGGAGTGCTTCTACGCTAACTTCAGATACTTCCAATTCACTGAGATCTGTAGTTTTATTAGTTTGTTGTCCGCAGGAAACTGCCAGGACAAGCAAAATAATAAGGCTAAAAATTCTGGTCATCATAATGGATTCATTTTGGTTTGCGACTGCAAAAAAAGCAAAAGAGATTGAATAACTCAAAAAAAAGGGTGTGTTTTTGATGCAATGACAAAATGACATGTTTTATAAATTTATCCCATTGGCAGGAAGTTTGCCGGCTTATGGTTAAAATATAAATATGAGACAGGATAATTTAACCATAAAATCACAGGAAGCAATACAGGCCGCTATCGACTATGCACAGGGTCAAGGCCACCAGGCTGTAGAACCCGGACATATGTTAAAGGGCCTGCTAAACACAGCAGGTAATATCGTGGGATATCTGCTTCAGAAAACCGCAATGAACAGGGAGACGGTCGAACGGACCCTGAATGCCATACTGGAGAACTACCCGAAGGTGAGCGGGGGGGAGGCATATCTTTCCCAGGATGCCAACAGGGTCCTTCAGAAAGCTATGCAGATCTCGAAACAGGAGGGTGACCAATTCGTGGCGGTAGAACATATATTGCTCGGTATCCTGGAGACTCCTGGTGAAATTTCAGGGATGTTAAAGGACCAGGGCCTCAATAAGCAGGTGTTAAAGAAGGCTATCGAAGAACTAAGGAAAGGTTCGAGTGTTGATAGTCCATCTTCAGAGGAAAGCTACAATGCCCTGGGACGGTATGCAATAAACCTGAATGAACTGGCCATGCAGGGTAAACTTGATCCTGTGATCGGCCGGGATGAGGAGATCAGGAGGATATTGCAGATCCTGGCAAGAAGGAGAAAGAATAACCCGGTTCTACTGGGTGAACCCGGGGTAGGCAAGACAGCAATAGCAGAGGGACTTGCACAAAGGATTGTAAGGGGAGATGTGCCTGAGAACCTGGCTTCAAAGCAGGTTTACTCGCTCGATATGGGTGCCCTGATAGCCGGTGCCAAATACAAGGGCGAGTTTGAGGAAAGGCTGAAGGCTGTCGTAAAGGAAGTTGTCGGTTCAGAGGGCGAGATCATTTTGTTCATTGATGAGATACACACCTTGGTGGGAGCGGGTAAAAGCGAAGGAGCCATGGATGCGGCCAATATATTAAAACCTGCACTGGCCAAGGGAGAGCTACGGGCCGTCGGAGCAACTACCCTGGATGAATACCAGAAACACTTTGAGAAAGACAAGGCACTTGAACGACGGTTCCAGGTGGTGATGGTTCATGAACCTGATAAGGTTAGTTCCATATCCATATTAAGGGGATTGAAGGAGAGGTATGAGAATCACCACAAGGTCAGGATCATGGATGAGGCCATCCTTTCTGCTGTGGAATTGTCATATCGCTATATCACGGACCGCAGGCTGCCGGATAAGGCCATCGACCTGATCGATGAAGCGGCTTCTAAACTACGGCTGGAGATGAATTCAGTTCCCCAGGAGATCGATGAGATAGAACGTAAGATCAAACAATATGAGATTGAGCGGGAGGCCATCAAAAGAGAGGGAAAGAGCAAAAAACTTGATATGCTCGGAGAGCAGATTGCAAACATGGGTGAAGCCAGGAACAAATTATTCGCCCGCTGGGAGATGGAAAAGAAAGCCATCAACCAGATACAGAAGACAAAGGAAGAGATAGAACATTTAAAGGCAGAAGCTGAGCAGGCAGAACAGGAGAGTAATTTCGGAAGGGTGGCAGAGATCCGGTATGGCCTGCTTCAGGAAAAGGAACAGGTCATCGAGAAAGGAAAGGAAGAACTCCGGAACCGGCAGGGTGATGCTGCCCTGATAAAGGAAGAAGTAGATGCCCGGGACATCGCTGAAATAGTGGCCAGGTGGACAGGGATCCCGGTCAGTAAAATGATGCTGAGCGAAAAAGAAAAGCTGCTGCATCTTGAAGGGGAACTTCACCGGCAGGTAGTTGGGCAGAACAGGGCCATCACGGCAGTTGCTGATGCAGTCAGGAGAAGCCGGGCCGGTTTGCAGGATGCAGAAAAGCCTGTTGGATCATTTATCTTTATCGGGACAACCGGCGTGGGTAAGACCGAACTTGCCAAGGCCTTGGCCGCGTTCTTATTTGATGATGCGAACCTCATGACCAGGATCGATATGTCAGAGTACCAGGAACGGCATTCAGTATCAAGGTTGATCGGGGCGCCTCCGGGATATGTGGGATATGATGAGGGAGGTCAGCTGACCGAAGCAGTTCGAAGGAAACCATACTCTGTTATATTACTTGATGAGATTGAAAAAGCTCACCCTGATGTGTTTAATATTCTATTGCAGGTATTGGATGACGGAAGGTTAACAGACAGTAAAGGCAGGCTTGTCAATTTTAAAAACACCATCATTATCATGACTTCCAATATCGGTTCTCACATCATTCATGATAAACTGCAGGGTGATCCTGACAGGGAAGGGCAGGATACTACGGAACTATACCGGGAGATTGAGGATCAGGTCATGGAATTGCTGAAACGTACCATTCGCCCGGAATTCCTGAACAGGATTGACGAGATCATCATGTTCAATCGCCTGACAAGGGAGGAGATTCGTCAAATTGTGGATATGCAGTTCAGGCAGATAAAGGATAAACTGGCTGAAAACCAGATTAATATAAAGCTGGCACCACAGGCTGCAGACAGATTGGCTGAGCTGGCTTATGATCCCTTATACGGTGCCCGTCCACTGAAACGTGTAATGCAGAAGAGGGTTATTAATGAATTATCCAGGCAGATTATTGCCGGGGAAAT
>DAOUVF010000353.1 GCA_030667765.1 Bacteroides sp. | reverse complement strand
TGGGTTACCACGGAGAACATCCACCCCGACTTCACGCTGGAAAACCACCGCATTGTCTATCCCGTATACATGTGGTGTAGCATCTACGGCCTGTGCCAGAGCGCCTCGTACTACGTCTTCGCTGGAATGGAGTCTCCGCAGGCCGCGTATCATCACCTGGGCGATGTATATAACGTCTACAAACGTCTTCAAACGTGGGAGGGGCTGCCCGCTTACATCAACGGCTCGGATAAGTTCCTTCATATGCAGGTGGTGGACATCTTGATCCACTCGTTCTTCGCGCAAGTACTAAACGATCGTGAGGCGGCCCACCTGGAAGCAGTCGAATTGAACATCCTCCAGCGGATGCAGGCACGCTTCACGGACGGACGGCTCTACCCCGCCGAGGAGGTCGGCCCATGGAGCCGCGTCAACAATCTGAGCTACGTGCTGGGCGGTAGCTATTTGTTGCACTACGTGCGGCAGTCGGATGTAAAGCCCCTCAGTCGTGACGAGTTCGAACGACGAATCAGCGGCGTCAGCTACTTCCCCCATGGCAAGTTCGTCTTGCACCGCACCCCGACAAAACTCGTTTCATTCGCTTGGAGCAAGCCGTACAGAATCATGGGGCTGGTAATTCCTCGTGAAGGCAGTTGGCTGGTCACGCCGCATGTGCGAGGGGTCGTCGGAGAACTCATCGAGGATGGTAAAAGCAAGGAGCCGCCGTTTGAACTGAAGACGCTTGACAAGAAGATCCGCGACAACTCGTTCACCATTTCCGCAAAGGTGCTACGATGCGGCGGGAAGGTCGAACATAGTTGGACGTTCGAGTCTTCACCAAACAATGACGTTGTGATGCGGCAGAAGCTGGTCGCCATCAAGCCCGTCATCCTCAAGAAAGCCGAAACAGGAACGATCGGCATCGGCCGCGAACTCAGCTCTGATGAGGTAAAGTTGGAGTCCACGCAAGGCGTGAAGATAATAGGAGGTCTGACCGACGCCGCGGATAAGACGACCGTGTTCCCCGACGGGCAGGTCACGGTTGGTAGCCGATTCACGTACCATTGGACGGGCACAGGAACGCTCTGCTACTTCAAGCGCAACAGGGCCGCCAGGGTGCATGGTGGCGCGCCGGGCGGCTATGGACGGATCGAAGACCGGCTGTGTGTTCGTTGCATCGACGGACCCCGGAAATTCGTGGTGGGCGAAATCATTGCGGAAGGGGAACTTCGGATTTCTATGCATATAAAATGATTTGATATGAAAACAACGGTATTTGACTCCAGTTAACCCGGTAAAATTGGGGTAACTCAAATAAAAATACCGGAGAGATGAGGTGAATTTGGATACACTCCTGTCTTTGATCAAGGAAAAGTTGTACAAAAAATTCAATTTAAATTTTACGTTATATTTAAATTAGCTATCTATCCACTAAAAACCTGCATCAAATGAGACTTTTTATTGCATCCGTATGTTTCCTTTTAATTTCTGTATCCTGTTCTTCAGATCATACAAATTCTTCAGATAACGCATACAAGATCGCCCTGACGCTTGAGGAAGAAGAGCGGTGGTGGGTCGGTGTGATAACTGATTCTCACCTTTTCCCCCTGAATGAGGATTCGGTCTATACATTTGACTTTTACGGCGATACCAAGGGAAACCAGGGACAGCCTCTATTGATTTCAAACAAAGGAAGATACATTTGGAATGAGGAACCTTTTAATTTCCGGTTTGAAAATGGAGAATTGACAGCCGAATGTAAACTGGCTGAGTTTCAATCAGGGAAGAAGGGTAATACGTTGAAGGAGGCATACCTGCATTGCAGCCGGCAATTCTTTCCACCATCTGGCAGCATCCCGGCCGAGGAATTATTCACTTTGCCGCAATTTAATACCTGGATAGAATTCACCTATTATCAAAACCAGACGGGAATTCTTGAATATGCCAGGGGAATAGTGGAAAATGGATTCGATCCGGGTGTTCTGATGATAGACGAAGGCTGGTTCAAGACTTACGGCAACTGGGATTTTGACGGGGAACGTTTTCCGGACCCGAAAGCCATGATGAAAGAATTGAAGGAATCGGGATTCAAAGTGATCCTCTGGGTTTGTCCATATTATTCACCTAATGGCGTTTTCTGGACAGAACAATTGAATGATTACAGAGAGAAGGGAGATACCATCTGGATAGTGAATGCTGAAAGCCCTGGCTTCCCTGCCATCATGCAATGGTGGGATGGTTTCAGTAATGTAATTGATCTTTCCAATCCTAAAGGCTACAGATGGTTCAAAACGCAATTGGATTTTCTGGTCAGTGAATATGGGGTAGACGGATTCAAATTCGACGGAGGTGATGCCATCCACTATACAGACAGCCGTTTCCTTTCGGAAACCAGGTCTTACAAGCAGGATATCAGCCCGAATGAACATTCTGAATTGTTTGTTAAACTGGGACTGGAATATCCTTTCAATGAGTACAGGGCTTCCTGGAAAATGGGTGGACAGGCCATCGCCATGCGGCTGAGGGACAAAGAGCATCATTGGGAGGACCTGTCCAAACTGGTTCCCGGAAGCATTAACCAGGGATTGATGGGATACCCCTATACCTGTCCGGACCTGATCGGCGGCGGGGAATATCTTTCCTTCAGCAACCTGGAAACCATAGACCAGGAACTGATCGTCAGGGCAGCACAATGCCATGCCCTGATGCCCATGATGCAATTCTCGGTAGCCCCCTGGAGAGTGTTGAGCAAAAGTAACCTTGAGATCTGTATCAGCATGGCTGACCTGCATGTCCGGCTGGGTGAGGAGATCATCGCCCTGGCAGAAAAAGCTGCCAGAACGGGTGAACCCATCATCAGGTCGATGGAGTACGCCTTTCCCGGAAACCAATATTTTGATATCACAGATCAGTTCCTGCTTGGTGATAAAATCCTGGTAGCGCCCGTAACCGAAAAGGGTGCTGTGAGCAGGGAAATTGTTTTCCCGGAAGGAAAATGGAAAGGTGATGATGGATATGTAGTGGAAGGCCCTGTCACACTTGAAGTAGCCGCCGCCCTCGAAAGACTGCCCTGGTACCGCAAAATTGACTGAACCACCCTATATCTGTAACTGGAATTCATTAAAACATCATTGTTCTTTGTTGAGGTTATTAAATAAACCGCCTATATTTTGCGTTTACTGGCGTAAAATTCAGCAGTGTTTTAATAACCTCACAAAGATTTATAGGTTGTTGCTTTAATGAATACCAGTTACAGCCTTTACACTTCGTCGATTTCGCGGATCTCGATGGGGATGTCAACGGTGTGCTTGTAGTGTTCACCCAGGTCCTCGATGGATTCATCATCGGTCTCAAAGCACCAGATGATCTTTATCTCTCTGCCTGCCTTGACCAGCTTTTGCAGACGCCGGAGGAGTTCGAGGATATATTTTGAGGAGCCGCTGTTGACATACTCAAGCCTGAATTCAAGTACTGACTCCTGCCGGGTCTCCTTGAAATATTCATCCAGCCAGGTCAGGATGGGATCGTAGAAGCTTTCCGGATTTTCCGGGATGGATCTTCCCTTCATCAATAAATAACCTGTACCGGCATTGAAATCTATGGATGGCGTATTGAATTTAGGCTCTATTTCAAGGTTTTTCATCAGCTTGTTATTCTCTCAACATTATTCATAATGCAAGGCCATGATGGGATCCAGTTTGCTGGCCTTCTGTGCAGGATAATATCCTGAAACAACACCTACCAGGAAACACAGCACCACACCCATGATGATCCAGGGCCATGGGATAAAAAAGGGAGTACCGATGATCATACTGACCAGGTTCCCTACCACGATCCCGAGTATGATCCCGATGGCGCCTCCC
>DAOUVF010000246.1 GCA_030667765.1 Bacteroides sp. | reverse complement strand
CATGGGCCAGAAAGTGTATACAGTAATGGCCCCTGAAAGTAATGCCCTGTCGGAAGGTACAGCACCTGCCGAAATGCTGGAAGAAAAAATCCCAACACTCATTTTAAGGAGGGGAGAAGAAGCCTGGAGAAATCCCTTTGTCGTGGTATTCAATCCGTATTTTGAAGGAGGAGATAATCCCATTTCGAAAGTGAGTTTTGGGAAGAAAAATGAGAACACAGAAGCTCAGATCATCCATATTTCCCATGCAGGGGGAAAATGCCATGATGAGATAGTTGGGAATACATCAGAGAATGATATTGCCATTGGAGATGGGTTTTATCAGAAAGGATTGTTCTCGGTAACCCGAATCACCGATGGTGAAAACTGTCCTGATTTTATATTTGTCTCGGGGATGTATAGATTCGAAAATGCAGGCTGGGAAATTATTGCAGGTACTACCCCCGCTACTGTAAGTATTGAAAAGATCGAGCAGGGCCTTGCCGTACAAAATGACAAACCGGTACTCATCAGGATTCCGATTTCCGATGGTTTTCATCCGGGCAGGATGGATATTTATGAAGAGGGTAAAGTAGTAGAGCAAAAGGAAGGGATGATCAACAGATCAAATCCTGATCTGGTTGAATTCCGGTTGGCAAAACCGTGCAAGAAAGCAGTTATTTATTATTAAATCTATAGTGAGACCATGAGAACAATAGTAGTTTTATTTTTAGCGCTTAATATGTTGACAATTGGCGCCCAGGGTCAAAAACCATCAGGTGTCAATCAGGTAAAAGAGATCCATGTCATCGGGCATGCCCATATGGATCCTGTCTATCGTTGGCGCTGGAATGAGATCATAAACCGGGAATTGAATAAAACATTTACGGATGTGCTGGGCGTCCTGGATGATTATCCGGATCTGCATTTTGTACAGAGTTACCTGCTTTACTATGAAACCATCCAAAATAACTTTCCTGAGCTGTTCGCCAGCATAAATAAGGGTATTGAACAGAACAGGTGGAGCGTAGTTGGAGGACAGTGGGTTGAAGCCGATGAGACCCTGTCTTCCGGCGAGAGCCTGATCAGGCAGTTTCTGGTTGCCAGGGATTATTATTCAAAAAACCTCAAGATCGACGATGTCAATATTGCCTGGTCTCCGGATGTTTTTACGGGCCACCCGGTTACATTACCGAAAATATATGCCGGCTGTGGAGTACAGAATTATGTGTTCAGCAGGTCAGAACCAGAAGGAAAAAAGGTGTTCTGGTGGGAGTCAAAAGATGGTTCAAAAATACTGGCCTACAAAATACCCGGTCATTATATCCCAACCTATCGCCAGCTACCTGAATACATAGACACATGGGTTAAGACAGCTGATTATGATAAGCCTTTGATTACCATTGGAAAAGGTGACCATGGAGGAGGACCCGGTCCGAGTGACATTAATGCACTGGAAAGATTAGCTAATGATCATTCATTGAAATTTGTTCACACTTCCCCTGAAAAATATTTTACCGAATTACATCAATCTGGCAAACAATGGCCCGTTCAAAACAATGAATTTGGTTACTCTCCCGAGAAGTCCGGGTTTAAGGGTTGTTATTCATCTCAGGCCAGGATAAAAAAATACAACAGGCATTTTGAGAACCAGCTTTTAGCTGCAGAAAAGTTCTCTGCCATTGGCACCCTTCACAAAGGCAAACCATTTTACCCGAGAGAGGATTTATCGGCTGCCTGGAAGATACTGCTGTTTAACCAGTTTCACGATATTATCCCGGGTACCCTCACAGGTCTGGGTGTGAATGATGCATACAAGGATTATCAAAAACTGGAAATCATCTCATCAGAATTGATTTTGAACAGTCTTGAAAATATTGGAAATCGGATCAATACCCAGATCGAGGGTATTCCTCTGGTCATTTATAATCCACATTCATGGCCGGTAAGCCAGTTTGTTGATGCTGAAATCACCTTTATTAAACGGGCTGCCAGTTTTGATGTACTTGACACAGAAGGTAAAAGTGTTCATTATACTCTCACGAAAAAATCCGAAGATGGTTTGATCTGCGAGGTCTCAATAGATGCCAGGGATATCCCTCCGCTGGGTTATAAGGTACTTGAGGTGGTTGAGAAAGAACCAGATATAGAAAAAACAGATTTAATAGCAGGTGATAATGAGGTGGAAAATAACTACTATAGAATCCGATGGGACGAGAAGGGCATATCCAGTTTATACAGCAAAAAGTTGAACCAGGAAATGTTGGAGGATCATGGTAATACTTTGCAGCTGTTAGAAGATCACGGAAACAGTTGGTCATTGGATCTGACCGGAGAGGAATTTCACGCTCAAACCCTGACAAAACCTGAGATAATTTACAGCTCGCCCATTAAAACAGTTGTGAGATGGGAAGATTATTACCAGTCCTCCAGGTTCGTCCGCTATATGACACTAAGGGCTGATTGCGAGCAAATCGATTTTGAGATGGAAGTAGACTGGCATGGCCATGACCAACTCCTGCGGGTCGTATTTCCTACCTCGGTAAAGCAGGGTGAGGCATATTACGACCAGCCTTATGGATATGTCAAGCGCAGTGGCACAAGCATTGAATCTCCGGGACAAAAATGGATTGACTATTCAAATCAAGAATTTGGCCTTTCATTATTAAACAATGGCAAATATGGCTTCACCATAAATGATGGTGTTTTGACCATGTCTGTTGTGCGGGGGGCGCGGGACATGGACCCACGGATGGATGAGGGAAAACATTCATTCAAATATGCCCTGATAGCGCATAGGTCAGGCTGGAGAGATGCTGACATCCCATTAAAAGCCTGGCAATTCAATCAACCGCTGATAGCCAAACAGGAAATCCGGCACAGGGGAAACATTAGTGGGTGGAAATATTCAGAGCTATCTTTTCCCCTGGAAAAATCATTTTTCAACATAAATAGCGATCATGTTATCATATCATGTCTAAAAGTAAAACAGGATGCTTATAACCCTTATGACATTGTACTCAGGATTGTTGAGACTGAAGGGGAAGACGAGGAAGTGACTGTCAAGCTTCCATATAAGCCCAGATCTGTCATAGAGTGCGACCATCTTGAAAGACCCATCGAAACCAAAAGCATTCCAACCGTAGGAGAAAACCAGTTTACTTTTAATATACAGCATGACCAGATCAGAACATTCCTGGTCAGTTTCTAAAAAAATTACTCTATGCATAAAAGATTCAAAACGACCGGCCGGATCCATGCCCCTTGTCGGCGGGAATATGTGATGCAATGTATGGGTTGAAGATAATGAGCTGATAATTTTGGCAATATGTAATCTATGTTGCCTATACCTACGACATTGAATGGAAATAAGGTAAGATTTCATTAAATTGTCAAAAGTTTCAGCCAGTAATTAATTTACCAAAACTTAATACTATGAAAGATAAGAAACTAACCAGACGATCCTTTATTGCCAAATCTGCCATTGCTACTGCCGGTGCTACCATCGGACTTGAAAGTATGGCCATGTCTCCCCTCAGGAAAAGGGTTGGGGCAAACGATAAGATCCGGATGGGATTTATCGGTGTAGGGAACCGGGGAACGCAGTTGATGACAATGTTTATGGGTAATGATGATGTGGAAGTAGCAGCACTCTGTGATGTCTACGAACCATATCTTAACCGGGATCGTTCCTCTGTAAGTCAACGGTATCTGGATACTGATAAGGTACCACCGATGAAAACCCAGTTTGGCAAGGATGTCAAGCGATATAAAGATTTCAGAAAGCTTCTCGAGCAGAAAGATATTGATGCTGTCTGTATAGCAACACCGGATCACTGGCATGCCGTCCAGGCCATCCAGGCCATGGAAGCCGGAAAAGATGTCTATGTGGAAAAGCCACTTACCATCGCACTCAAAGAAGGCAGGGCCATGGTGGAAGCACAGAAAAGAACAGGCAGGGTAGTACAGGTGGGTTTAAACCGCCGTGGTTCATCGGTTTTTCAAAAACTGGCCGGGGAAGTACAAAATGATCGGATTGGTAAAGTAACTACAGCCAGAGCCCTGAGGATCAGCAATATGTATCCGAATGGAATTGGCCAGCTAAAGGCTGAGGATCCTCCTGCAGATTTTGACTGGGACATGTGGCTCGGTCCAAGGGCCAAGCGTCCGTACCAGTATAATATTGCCCCTTACTATTTCAGGTGGTGGAAGGATTATTCCTCCCAGATGGGCAACTGGGGTGTACATTACATGGATGTGATCCGGTGGATGATAGGGGAAACCGCACCCACGGCGATTACAGCACATGGTGGAAAGTACATCGTACAAGATGACAGGGATATCCCTGATACCATGGAAGTGATCTTTGAATTTGATTCGGGTACCATGATTCAGTTTGGCATCCATGAGGCCAGCAGCGGTGGAGGCATACAGGGGGGTGAAGTCGAGTTGAGCGGTACAAAAGCAAATCTTGTCGCTGATCAAAATGGATATACTATAAGTCCTGCCAGGCGGGGTCAATTCCAGACCTGGGACAAACTAACCGAAGAAGAGGTATTCAAAATGGAGAGCAAGGCACAATTTGGCGACCTGGGTATCAGTGAAAATTCCACATCCAACCTGATCAGGAATTTCCTGGATTGTGTAAAATCAGGAGATACTCCCTGGTGCACCCTTGAAGACGGACACCGGTCCACCAGCTTTGCCCACCTGGCCAATATTGCACTGGAGACGGGAATGAGGATAGAATGGGATCCGGTTAAGGAAAGGATTACCAACAGCGAAAAAGCCAATGACCTGCTGCATTACGAATACCGGAAACCCTGGAAACTGTAAGGACGAGGATATGGAATCAAGAAGAGAATTTATTAAAAAGTCAGCAGTAGCTGGCGTGGGACTTCCAATCATGGGTTCAACACTCATTAATAATCCCCTTTTAAAAGGATCTGATATAAAATGCCCGGTTTGCATTTTCTCCAAACATCTTCAATTCCTTGAAGACTATGGTGACATGGCGGATGCGGCGCTTGAAGCCGGATTTGATGGAGT
>DAOUVF010000051.1 GCA_030667765.1 Bacteroides sp. | reverse complement strand
TTCCTCACCACTAATGTAGTGAGTTTTTAAAACGGACACGCAAAAGGAATTCCGGGTGCATTTGAAGATATTGAGAACATGCCGGAAGGATGGTGGTAATTTTCTAAAACTTGTGTAATTTCAGTCCATGTATAAAAAGATTAAGAATGTCTTCAGGTCAATAGGTCCGGGGCTTATAATAGCATCGGTTGTATTGGGACCGGGCAGCATCACGGTTGCTTCCAGAATCGGCTCAGAATATGGATATGCCTTCCTCTGGGTGATTGTTTTAGCAACCGTTTTCATGATTACCTACACTTCAATGTCAGCACGTTTTGGGGTCGTAAACAGTGATTCAATTTTACAGTCCATAGCAGATAATTATGGCAGATGGTTTGCCCTTTTGATAGGCATCTCCGCCTTTCTCTCAACATCCAGCTTCCAGTTCGGCAACAACCTTGGAATCGGCATCGGCATGCAGGGTATCACAGGAATTAATGAACGTGTCTGGCCCCTGATCTTTACCCCCCTGGGGGTCATACTGATCTTCTGGGCCAGGAATCTCTATAAGGTCCTGGAGAACCTTATGAAGTTCATGGTGATGATCATGATCATTGCCTTCTTCATCAATCTCATCCTGACCAAACCTGAAATTGCTCCCCTTGCCAAAGGATTGGTCCCTTCAAAATTCTCGATGGACAGTTTACATGTTGTATCTGCACTGATGGGTACATCCTTCGCCCTGGCAGCTGCATTGTACCAGTCATACCTGGCACAGGACAAAGGCTGGAAAAAGGAGAACCTGAAACGCAGCCTGAAAGACACCTACATTGGAATTCTGTTTCTTGCCCTCATATCTGCTACCATTCTGATTACATCTGCAGCAGCCCTGCATCCAAGGGGGATCCTGGTCAATTCGGCCGCTGATATGGCCCTGCAGATGGAAGCATTGTTCGGTGCTTATGCCAAAGTTATTTTCAGTGTGGGTCTTTGCGCAGCTGCCTTTTCATCCATGATGGTGAATTCGGTGATCGGGGGAGGACTGTTGGCTGACGGTTTGGGATTGAGCCGTTCAATGAACGATACCAGAACCAAAATATTCATTATTGCCGTATTACTGATCGGTATGTTTGTGGCTGTCTTCTTCAGGGGAAATGTCATCTATGCACTGATCATGGCCCAGGCTTCCACAATGTTGACGGTTCCCCTTATTGCTGTGGGATTATTCCTGGTTCTTAACAACAAAAAAGTGATGGGTGAATACAGGAATAATATCCGGCAGAATATCATCGCAGTGGCAGGATTTATTGTTGTAAGCCTTATGGTTTATTTTATGTACCAGAATATTGCAGCCCAGATAAGGACAACCTGAGATAGAAACCGATAAACATTGTTCAAATAAATAAATACATAATAAACAGGAGGAAATATCATGAAAGATTACCCGGATAAAATAGCCAACCTGGACATATTGGAAGATCTGCTATCCACACCTACGGCTGAGGCTGTAAAGATGTTTTCAGGCATAGAAGGAGACATTATGTTCCTTGGGATCGGGGGCAAAATCGGCCCTTCCCTTGCAAGAATGGCCAAGCGTGCCTGTGAGCAGGCAGGCGTTAAAAAGCGTATGTATGGAGTTGCCCTCTTCGAATCAGAGGAACAGCGCAAGCAGATTGAAAATATAGGATTTGAAACTTATCACGGTGATTTACTGGACCCGGACTTTATTCACAGCCTGCCCAAAGTCAGGAATGTTTACTTCCTGGCGGGCATGAAGTTTGGTTCTGAAGAAAACCTTTCCATGACCTGGGCTGTCAATTCCTACATGCCGGCACTTGTTGCCGAGTATTATAAAGAATCAAATATTGTTGCCTTTTCAACAGGTTGTGTCTATCCCCTGGTCTCTGTCGAGTCTGGTGGATCGCTGGAGACCGATGCACCCGCACCGGTAGGTGAGTATGCACAGTCATGCCTGGGCAGGGAAAGAATGTTTGAATACGGGAGTAAACAGCATGGTACAAGGGTCTGTCTGATCCGCCTGAATTATTCAGTGGAATTGCGTTATGGTGTTCTGGTCGACATCGCGCTTAAAGTAAAAAACATGGCCCCCATTGACCTTTCCATGGGATTTTTTAATGTCATCTGGCAGGGTGATGTGAATGATGTGGTACTCCGTTCACTGGAAATCTGTGAAAGTCCGGCTAAATATTTAAATATTACAGGTCCGGATACGCTGTCAGTTCGTGATGTTGCCATGGAATTTGGTAAATTATTCAAAGTAAACCCCGAATTTGAAAATGAAGAAGCCAGGACCGCCCTGCTTAATAATTCTGAGCATGCATTTCAATTATTTGGCAGGCCGAAAGTATCAACAGGACAGATCATCAGATGGATCGCTGACTGGATAAATGAAGGCGGAGAAATGCTTGGCAAACCCACCCATTATGAAGTGAGAGATGGAAAATACTAAAGAATTACCTGAAAACATCCTGAAAACCCTTCATAAAGGGGTTGTCATTCCGGCCATGCCACTTGCCCTGGATAAGCACCGGAAGCTGGATGAAAGACGGCAAAGGGCAATCATCAGGTATTACCTGGATGCGGGTGCAGGGGGAGTGGCTGTCGCAGTTCACACAACCCAGTTCGAAATCCGGTTGCCGGAGATCAATTTGTATGAGCCTGTATTAAGAATTGCCAGGGAAGAGTTCGATGATTATGCTGTAAGCACCCAAAAACCGGTTATCAGGATTGCAGGGATTATCGGACAAACCCAGCAGGCTGCACGGGAAGCACGCCTGGCAGTATCACTGGGTTATCACGCGGGACTGTTAAGTCTGGCAGCTTTCCCGGAAGATTCCAATCAAACCATACTGGAACATTGCAGGATTATTGCAGATATCATCCCAATCATTGGATTCTACCTTCAGCCTGCAGTGGGTGGAAGGATCCTGGATGTTGATTTCTGGAGGGAATTTGCACAGATTGAAAATGTAATTGCCATCAAGATTGCTCCATTTAACCGTTATCAGACACTCGATGTTGTGCGGGGTGTAATTGAATCCGGACGTGCAGATGAAATTGCTCTTTATACCGGGAATGATGACAATATCCTGGTGGATCTATTATCCGAATATAAGCTTCCCGCAGGTTCGAAAATCATTAAAAAAAGGATAGTGGGTGGCTTACTGGGACACTGGGCCGTATGGACCCGGTCTGCGGTAATCCTGCTGGAAAATATTCAAAAAGGAAATTTAAGCGGGGACATACAGCAACAACTGGACCTGGGGATGCAGATAACCGATAGCAATGCAGCCTTCTTTGACGCAGCCGGTAGTTTTAAGGGTTGTATCGTTGGACTTCATGAGGTATTGCGGCGGCAGGGACTGATGGAGGGATTGTGGACCCTGAACAGGGATGAGGTGCTTTCACCCGGACAGAAAAAAGAAATTGACCGGGTTTATGAGGCATACCCGGATCTTAACGATGATGACTTTGTAGCTGAAAATCTGCATAAGTGGTTGTCATGACCATCAAAGAAGCCAGGTTCCTGAAAAGCAGCACAGGACTGAAGGGTTGTCCCCGGGACGATCTGCCTGAATATGCCTTTATTGGCAGGTCAAATGTCGGGAAATCATCCCTTATCAACATGCTTACTAACCGGAACAAACTGGCCAAAACATCCTCAACCCCGGGAAAAACCCAATTGATCAATCATTTCCTGATCAATGAGGAGTGGTACCTTGTCGACCTGCCAGGATACGGTTATGCCAGGATGCCAGTTGCGGAGAGGGGAAAAATGATGAAGATGATCCGGGAGTATGTACTGAAAAGACAAAACCTTGTCTGCCTGTTTCTCCTAATCGATGCACGCCTGGAGATGCAGAAAACCGACCGCCAATTCCTTGAATTTCTGGGCAGCAACCGGGTCCCCTTTGCCCTGGTATTTACCAAAACGGACAAGATCACCCCTATGCAGGTCCGGCAAAATATAGACCGATACAAGAAAAACCTGCTTGAATCCTGGGAGTCCCTTCCGCCTGTTTTTCTGACATCCGCATTGCATAAAAAAGGCCGGGGGGAGCTGCTTGAGTTTATACAGGAAACCCTGAGGTAAAATGAAATTAATTTGTACTTTTAACGCCGAAGAATTACCAGTAGGAAACACTATTATTTTCACAGGATGAGACCCAATTCCCCCATCAAGTTTTTCGCAGGTAAACAATCCATGTACCTGGCTGAAAAGATCGCAAAAGCATTTGGAAGTGAACTTGGTAAAACCAATGTCCAGCGGTTCAGTGATGGTGAATTCCAGCCAAATTATGAGGAATCGGTCCGGGGTTGTACCGTATTTATCATTCAATCAACCTTCCCTCCTGCCGAAAACCTGCTGGAATTGCTTTTGCTAATTGATGCTGCCAAGCGTGCCTCAGCCTACAAGATCGTAGCTGTAATCCCCTACTTTGGCTATGCACGGTCTGACCGCAAGGACAGGCCCAGGGCAGCCATCGGTGCCAAGCTCGTAGCCAATCTCCTGACAGCAGCAGGCGTGGACAGGGTGATGACGATGGACCTGCACGCTGATCAGCTTCAGGGATTTTTTGATGTCCCCGTGGATCACCTGTATGCATCTTCCCTGTTCGTACCTTACCTGAAAAGCCTGGACATGAAGAACCTTTCCATTGCGGCCCCGGATATGGGCGGGACCAAAAGGGCCAATGCCTATTCCAGGTTTATGAAAACGGAGATGGTGATCTGTTACAAAGTCAGGAAAAAGGCAAATGTAGTGGAAGATATCAAGGTGATCGGAAAAATCAAGGGTAAGGATGTAATTATTGTCGATGATATGATTGATACAGCAGGTACCATCTGCCTTGCAGCCGATATGCTTGTAAAGGAGGGAGCCACTTCAGTCAGGGTTTGCGCCACTCACCCGGTCCTGTCCGGCAAGGCCTATGAACGAATTCAGAAGTCCAAGATCAAGGAAGTCATTGTTACCGATACAATTCCCCTTCCCAGGGATAGTAAAAAGATCAGGACCATCTCCGTCGCCGAACTTTTTGCTGATGTGATCAATAAAGTCTACAATTATCAATCCATCAGTTCTAATTTTATCCAATAAAGTATTATATTTGCGGGTCTTTTTTTTAGGGATAATTTCTAAGCGTGTGTGATGGGGAATTAGCGCCCTTTAATTCTGAGTAGCACTTTATAAATTGTTAAAATGAAAACATTAGAAATCAAGGGGTCCCTTCGCCAGGATCTTGGGAAGAAGGAATCCAAAGACCTGAGGAAACAAGGGATTGTCCCCTGCGTAATTTATGGTGGAGAAAAGAATCTGCATTTCTCTGCTCATGAGAACCAGTTCAAGAAGCTCGTCTATACACCGGATGTATTTCTGGTGAAACTTGAAGTTGACGGACAGGCTTTTGATGCCGTCATGCAGGAGATCCAATTCCACCCGGTAAGTGACAGTATCATTCATATTGATTTTGTACAGGTCTTCCCGGACAAGAAAGTAACCGTCAATCTACCTGTCAGGTTAACAGGCAGTTCAGTGGGATTACTTGAAGGCGGAAAACTAAGGCAGAGAAGGCGTTATCTGAAGGTGAACGGTTTGATTAAGGACATGCCGGACAGGCTCGAAATAGATCTTACGGACCTGAACATAGGTGAAAGCATGAAAATTAGCGACCTTGTCTATGATAATCTTGAGATCCTGGACCCGCCAAGGGCTATGGTGGTTGGTGTTGTCTCATCACGACTGATTGCGAAAGGCTTACGCGAAGCCCTGCCCGAAGAAGTTGAGGAAGTCGCTGCTGAAGAAGTCGAAGAAGGAGAAGCTCTTCCGACCGACGAGGCTCCCGCTGCCGAAGAGGAAGGATCTTCCAAGAAAGAATTCTACAAGGAAGGATAAAATACAGTTCCCTTGAAATACCTGATTGCTGGGCTCGGCAATATTGGAGAGGAATACTCCGGTACAAGGCACAATATAGGTTTTACAATATTGGATGCACTGGCCAGTGCATCCAATATTCATTTTAAGGATACCCGCCTGGCATTCTCAGCAAACCTGAAATACAAAAGCAGGATTTTCGTTCTGATCAAACCCACCACCTATGTAAATCTGAGTGGCAGGGCGGTACATTACTGGATGAAAAAGGAGAAGGTGCCGGTGGACCGGCTGCTGGTCGTAGTAGATGACCTGGCTCTCCCATTCGGCACATTACGCCTTCGCCCGTACGGGGGAGACGGAGGACATAACGGCCTGGCTCATATCAACCAGATCCTGGGCACCCGGCAATATGCACGCCTCAGGTTCGGGATCGGAAATGAATTCTTTCCCGGCAGCCAGGTGAGACATGTCCTTGGTGAATGGACAACCGAGGAAGAAGATGATCTTGCGGAACAGATCAAGGTCGCCAATGATATTATTTTAAGCTTCGGCACCATAGGAGTGGAACGGACCATGAACCAGTTCAACAACCGCTGACAAAACCTTCCAGAACCCTTTGTCCACAGGCCTGTTAAAGATTTGTTAAAGCCTGAACACCAGCCCTTTTTACCCGTATATTTGTGCTGGCAAAAGAGGCATGCAAAAATCCCAAATCACCATCATTATCCTGGCCGCTTCCATTTCACTGCTTGGCCTGACCATCACCCAGTGTTCCTGGGTCTGGAATGCCATCAATCTGGTCCAGGAACAACATGACCACAGGGTTGATATGGCCCTGGAAGAAGTTATCGATGGATTGGTCAACGCCAATGACTCTGAGTTGAACCGGTCAGAGAACCCATTTTATTCAGCAGCCCAACCAACAATTACCTTTTTTGAAGTGATTGATACTACTTTGCTGGCTTCCCTGCTCATGCAATATATAGATTATCACAAACTTGATCCGGACTTTGAATATGCGATTCTCAAGACAAGCAATGACTCCATTATTTATTCCTCCTCGGAAATCATTCCAAAATCATTGAAAAAGGATTGCCATAAGGCATGCCTTTCCTGCCTCTGGAAGGAAGAATTTTTCCACCTGGAAGTGTATTTCCCTTCACAGCGTAAAGTGGTGCTTGTTGAGATGTCAGTCTGGCTGATCTTTACGGCCATCTTCTTCCTGATCCTCATTTTCACTTTCATGTATATCATTAACACGATCATAAAACAGAAAAAGCTGTCGGAGATTAAAAATGATTTCATCAACAACATGACCCACGAGTTCAAAACCCCGATATCTACCATTTCACTTGCATCCGAGGTATTGTTGCATACGAATGCAGACGCCTCGCCGGAAAGGATTAAAAAGTATTTAAAGATCATTTATGATGAGAACATCCGGATGAGGGGACAGGTAGACCGTGTCCTGCAGGTGGCCAGGCTTGACAGGGATGAATTCAGCCTTACCAAATCAGAATTTGATCTGCACCAGCTGGTCAAGAATACCGTCCAGCACCTATGTTTCGATCAGTGTGAGGAAGTAACAACAGTAAATTATCATTTTGATGCTGACCAGTTCATACTCAATGCGGATGAAATGCATATTAAGAATGTTGTTACCAACCTGGTAGACAATGCTATCAAATACTCCAGTAACGGAACCTCCCTGGATATTCAGACCAATAATAAACAGGAAGGAATATTATTATCCATAGAGGATAATGGGATTGGCATGTCGAAAGAAACAATAAAACACATTTTTGATAAATTTTACAGGATCCCAACGGGAAATATTCACAATGTAAAAGGATTCGGCCTGGGCTTGTATTACGTTAAAAACATGGTGGATGCCCACGGTGGACACATAGAGGTAAAAAGCGAAATCAACAAGGGCAGCCGCTTTGATATTTACCTTCCTCTTGATACGCCCATATAATTTCTTTAAATTAGCTGATCAAGCTAATACCATGAAGAAAAAATCCAAAGCAAACATCCTCCTTGTCGAGGATGATAAAAACCTGGGCTTTGTACTAACCGATTTTCTAACCATGTCAGGATATAGTGTGCAGCATGCCGAGAACGGTGAGGCGGGACTGGAGCTATTTAAAAATGGCAAATTTGATATTTGCATACTGGATATTATGATGCCCTTTAAAGATGGGTTCACTCTGGCAGAAGAGATCCGTGTGATCAATGATGTCGTACCCATTGTTTTTCTGACTGCCAAAAACCTGAAAGAGGATAGGATAAAAGGTTTTAAGATCGGAGGTGATGATTATATGACCAAACCGTTCAGCACCGAAGAGCTGAACCTCCGGATTGAAGCCATTCTCAGGAGGACCAGGCTCAGCCTGCTGAACGGGGAGAAAGAAACAGTATATGAATTGGGAAAGTATAAGTTCGACTACTCCAAACAATTATTAAATGGTCCAAAGGGTGAGAAAAGACTTACCAAGAAGGAAGCTGAGGTTTTACGACTTTTGTGCATTAACAAGAACAAGATACTCAGGCGGGAGATTGCCCTGAAGATGATATGGGGAGAGGATGATTATTTCATGGGACGCAGCATGGATGTTTATATCACCAAACTCCGTAAATTTCTCTCTGATGATCCTGCGGTGAACATTACCAATATACACAGGACAGGCTTCATGCTGGAGGTTAGCGAGTAGAGAGGAGGATTAAAATGCTGATCGATAAGCAGATCAGGGTCGATAAATGGCTATGGGCCGTCAGGATCTTCAAAACCCGGAACCAGGCCACGGAGGCCTGTAAAAAAGGAAGGATCCTGATCCGGGAACAGCCTGTAAAACCATCCAGGGTACTCAGGATCAATGATATCATTCAGGTCAAAAGACCCCCGGTTGTTTATTCCTTCAAGGTGACCGGCCTGCTTGCCAAAAGGTTATCAGCCAGGCTGGTGAAAGACTATATTGAAGATATCACCCCTGAACAGGAGCTGGAAAAACTGAAGGTCAGGGAAACATTTTTTATAAGCCGGGATAAAGGCAGCGGCCGTCCTACCAAGAAGGAAAGACGGACCATGGATAAACTCAGGGAGGACTAAGTATTCAGCTTATGATCATTGCACAGGAAAAACGAAAAACGAACATTGCAGAATTCATTCTCTACATGTGGCAGGTTGAGGACCTGATCAGGTCATCAAAGTTCAATTTTTCCCATATAGATAAGATCGTAATCAGCAAGTTCAGCCTGCCGGATGAAACGCTCAATGAAATACGTACCTGGTATACCAACCTGATCACACTGATGATAGACGAGAACATCCAGGAGAGGGGACACATGTCATTCCTCACAAACCTGATCAGGGAACTCAATGACCTTCACCTGCGTCTCCTCCATTCTGCCGATGAGAAGAAATACCAGCAGATCTATCAGAAAGCCGGTGAAAATATCAAGAGTTTCAAACAGAAAAGTCCGGAGACATACTATTCCGAGATTGAAGTCTGCCTTACAGGATTATATGGATACCTAATGCTCCGGCTGCAGCAATCCGAAATCTCAGCTGAGACAAAGACAGCAATGACCAGTTTCAGCAACCTGCTGGCTGCCTTGTCAACCCGCTTCCGTGAGATTGAGGAGGGCCTGAAGGAATTGCCCTGATACAAGTGATGAATACCTGTCATTCTTCCGGCATAAAACAACTGTCCCTCATGCCAAACAAACGGTACCTGCTCCGGGCGATCAGGTCATAGATAAAATCCCTGAATTTTCGTGGAATAATCATGCATACATAGAACAGGCGCCACCCCTTGCCCAGTTGCCTGGCTATCCTCAAAGCTGCTGTGGATTTCCGGTAGACAATTCCATGTTCGATCAGCACTATGGAGTGTTCTGCCATTTCTCCAAGACGGTACAGACCAATGATATTTTGTCCCTCCGGTGTCTGTGAAGCTGCAAAGGTGAAATACCCTTTCTTATCCCTCCTTATTATGAACAGCACAGAACGGGAACAAAAGTTGCAGTACCCATCAAATATGACGATTCCCTTCTCCATATTCTTTCAAAAAGCATTAAGTTTAATCTATGAAATATATGAATAATACAGCTCAACAGGAAGCGGAGAACTTCCTTAACAATGAAAAACAGTTTCATCTTGGAATGTTGCCGACGGAACAATCCAATCCCAAAACAAGGAATATTGACCTGATATTTGAAAAAAATCCTGCGGATGGAGTAGCATCATTATTATCAGTAGACCGGGACATTCAAACCATGGCCAAAAATATCCTGAAGGGTAATGAATTCCGGGAAATGGTCGATGCCGGAGTGCATACGATTGCTAAAGGGGTAAAAATTGTTTTTTCCGGATGCGGATCTACCGGCCGTCTGAGCATTCTGCTGGAAGCAATGTGGCGGTATTTCTTCCGGGATCTGCGAGATAAATATCCTGATATATATATTAAAATTAAGAAAAATGAAGACAGGGTGTTCAGCATTATGACTGGCGGAGATTATGCAATGATCCGTTCGGTGGAATATTTTGAAGACTATCAGGAGTTTGGCAAACAGCAGGTACGTGAACTGGAAATGTCAAGCGGAGATATGCTGATCGCAATCACAGAAGGTGGTGAAACATCATCGGTACTGGGAACAGTTGAAGAAGCAGCAGACCGTGGTGCAAAAGTATTCCTGTTATTCAATAATCCAGTGTCTGTCCTGGTTGAAAATATTGAGCGTTCAAGACGTGCAATCGAAGATCCCCGGGTAACGGTGCTTGAACTATATTGCGGGCCAATGGCGATAGCCGGTTCAACAAGAATGCAGGCGACCACTGCGGAACTCTTGATTGCCGGGGCCGCACTGGAGATCATTTTATGCCGTTCAATCAGGCACTTTATCCCCAAAAATCTACAGGAGACACTGAATATCCGGGAGATAGATTATGCCATGGCATTCAGCACACTTTTGGATGAGTTGCTCACCGTCAGGAATACAGAATCAATAGCAGCTTATATTAACCTTGAGAAAGAGATCTATCAGGAAAAAGGATTGGTTACCTATTATGCGGATGAATTCCTTCTTGATATTTTTACCGATACAACAGAAAGGGCTCCTACTTTTATGTTACCACCATTTAGAAAGTTTGATGATTCCATTTCTCCTGTATCCTGGGCTTTTGTAAAGAGTCCGCTTCAACCGACCCCCGCCGTATGGGAACATATATTGGGCCGCCCCCCCCGATGTCTGGAATGGGACAGCGGGCTTTACCTGCAAATGGGCGTTCCTGAAAGTCTGGCCTCTGCCCCACCCA
>DAOUVF010000443.1 GCA_030667765.1 Bacteroides sp. | reverse complement strand
TTCCCTGGTCGGTCGAGGACTGCAAAGAAATATTATTGATATACAAATAGTTATCGTCCATGGGATCCACCAGGATCTGGTTGAAAGAATAAGCTGCCTTGCTCCCCACATCGATGGTGTCATGGTTCATTTTAACCCAGTTTTGACCTGCATCTGCACTGCGGTACAGTTCACCCCCGATCAGCCTGTCAAAGTAGGGATCCCGCAGCGGATCAAATTCCGGATCTTCCTCCGGAACCTCGTAATCCGGTTTGGGATTCAGGTTTTCGACAACCGCATAGATGATATCCGGGTCAGAGCGGAACAGGTCTATCCCTATCCTGCCCACATTCGCAGTGGGGAGCCCGCCACCCAGCCTGTTCCACGTATCCCCTCCATCGGTTGACTTATAGATCCCGCTTTCGGGTCCGCCTGCCTCATAATGCCAGGGAAAACGGTACTTCTCATAGGCAGCTGCGTACAGGATCTGTGGGTCATCCCGGTTTATCACCATATCGATCACGCCCACATTTTCATTGATATAGAGTACTTTTTCCCATGTTCCCCCTCCATCCGTAGTTCTGAAGACACCACGGTCTTCATTGGGTGTGAAAAGGGTCCCCATGGAAGCAACATAGACGATATCTTCATTCCCGGGATGTATGATGATCTTTGGTATATGCTGCGTCTGTTCCAGTCCCATAAACTGAAAGGACTCCCCGGCATCGGTTGATTTATAGACGCCTTTGCCGGCATGCGTAGAACGCGCATTGGAAGCTTCACCGGTACCTACCCATAGGACGGAGGGATTGGATGGAGCGACTTCGATGGCACCAATGGAGGTGGTGGGCAGATTATCCGTAATACATTTGAATGTAACACCGTTGTTGTTGGTTTTCCATACGCCGCCATGACGTGCAGCCGTGTAAATGACGTACTGGTTGGCCGAGTCGGGATTTTCGGGGACTGCAATATCTGAGATCCAGGCACTTACCCTGGTTGGATTGAAATTGCGGTATTTGAACTCACCGAATATCTCTGGCTGGGCATTGCATACAAGGGGAACAATAAACAGGATGAAGCATTTAAAAGTTTTCATTGATCAGGGTTTTATCTTATGCGGTACAAGGTATGGCAATATTTTGATCATACGGTGCAAGGCTAATCATCCTCAAGTTATGAAATATTTAATTTTGAATCTCATACAGCTCCATGATCCCCCGGATGCGAAATCCCCCGTACAGTGTCATCAGGGGTTCCATCCATGGAGGAATAGATTGAATTTTTTTGTTGGCGTGATGGCCTTGCAGGAAAGACCGGGCCGTGTCACTCGCAGCATCCTCTCTTTTGAGCACCAGCAAATTCACTCTTTCCTCATGGAGAATCGAATCACCGAGTTCCTGCAAGGATCCCAGCCTGATATCCTGCATGTCCTCCTCCATATAGAATGATGCCATCAGTCCCCATGGACCATAAGGATTGCTATTATTATAGGAGATCAACCTGATGGACTCATCTCCATAATGCTGCCGGATATATTGTGTAATGGTGGTGAGTCCGCTATCCGCCGGTTTCAGGCTGACCGTAACAGTGCCAATACAGTTGATAGCAACAATGATCCAGGCAACTGCATGAATGGCGATCCGGCCAGGTTTTCGCCATTTCCGGGGATCCCATTTCAGAGCCTGGTATGCCAGTAAAAGAACAATGGGAACCAGGTTAATAACAGGAAACAGGAAGCGTAACTTCTTTATGTGCTATGATGGAATGGATCACGAAAAACGGTAAGATGGTCCATATAAATAAACTCTTTGGTTTTTTAACGGTAAGTATAAGGAAGGCCAAAATAACAGGGATCCCAATGGGAAAAAAACCGAAGCGGAAAATACTGTAGAAATAATTCCACCAGGCCTCGGTGCCATATCCTGAGGCTACATCTTCAACCAGATTAACATAGAAATAGTTCCATGCTGACAGGGTAAATTCCCCGTACAACCAAAAATCCAGGAATATCCCGAGCAGCAGGACTAACACACCCGCTGCCAAAAGCTTCAACAGGTCGAGGATTTTTTCCCTCTCAATAATAAGAAGCCAGAGAAATACACCCAGGGCCAGGAATGCATTCTGGTAGCGGAACAGGAAACTCAGTCCTAATAATGCACCTGCAATATAATTCCTGTTTCCGCGCATATTTGTGTTTAACAGTACAGCAAGGGCATTCAACAGCATGATGCCAGACCAGGTTTCAGAGGTAAATCTAACGTTCACGAATGGAAGGAACCACAGGAAGTAGGAAAGGAAGAGATATTCCTTATGGTGCCTGGGATTTATCATAAAACCGCAGGTGCGGGTAAAAAACCGGATGCTGAATAGTGCCAAAAGGGCAGTCAGCAAGCGGAGTACAAAGGCCTGCATATACGGGTCTGCAATTGAAAATACCTGCAGTAATTTGATAATAATGAAAGCGATGAAAGGTTGGAGGGCCGGTCTCGCCCTTGCCTCGAACTCCCATGCCAGTCCCTCAACAGAAACATTTCCCAACTTGTAAGCTGCAAACTCTATCAACTGGTAATGCTCGTCCCCATGATAAAAACCTGTGCTGAACCAGGCAGTGACGACATATATTGCCAGAGCTGTAAGGAAAAAATACCGCTCGTACCTCATAAAATGCATTAGGAGATGATTTTTATTTTTTGATTGCTAAATTTAGTCTCTGAATATAGTGAAAATAAAGTACCCTGATCATACTTTAAATTAATGTCCGGAATCCCGAGTATATTTAATGATGTTATCGGCCCTGTTATGCGGGGACCCTCGAGCTCACACTGTGCCGGGGCCCTCAGGATAGGTCGGATATGCAGGGATCTGATGAACGGGAAGATCAACCAGGTCAGCTTATATATGGACCCCAACGGATCACTTGCCACCACACATGAAAGCC
>DAOUVF010000300.1 GCA_030667765.1 Bacteroides sp. | reverse complement strand
GTGCCTGTATCTCTCGCACGACACCGTCGCGGAAAGCCTCCACCTCGACCGTGGCTTTATCGGTTGTCACGACGAACAACGGCTGACCGGCTTTGACCGCCTCGCCCGGCTGCACCAGCCATTCTTCCAGCGTCACATCGCCGCCGGTCGCACCCAGCTCCGGTATGATCACCTCGGAGATCATAAGGATAGATCCGCCTTTCCTGGATTCAAATAATGTCTGGGTTGATTCTGTCTATGAATCCCTCTCCAGGGATGAGAGGATCGCACAGCTGTTCATGGTCAGGGCATATTCCAATAAGGGTGAGGAACATGTGGAATCCATACTGAAACTCATTAAAAAATACAATATCGGCGGATTGTGTTTCTTTCAAGGGGGACCCATGCGGCAGGTAAATCTTACCAATCTTTACCAGGCGACAAGCAAGACCCCCCTGATGGTCGCCCAGGATTTTGAATGGGGACTCGGAATGCGGCTCGACAGTACCCTTAGCTATCCCCGGCAAATGATGCTTGGGGCCATTCAGGATGAAAAGATCATATATCAAATGGGACTCGATATTGCAGCCCAGATGAAAAGCATAGGTGTGCATATGAACCTGGCGCCTGTACTGGATGTAAACAACAATCCCCGGAATCCTGTGATCAACAGCCGTTCCTTTGGGGAAGATGTCCGGAATGTAAGCCTCAAAGGCATAGCATATTTTAATGGATTGCAGGATGGAGGTGTATTGTGCACGGCCAAACATTTCCCGGGTCACGGGGATACTGAATCAGACTCCCATTACACCCTTCCGGTGATCCCCCATGGAAAAAAACGCCTTTGGTCCACCGAGCTTTATCCTTTCCGGGAAGCCATTAATGCGGGACTGCCAGGAGTGATGACCGCCCATCTCCATCTGCCGGCCCTTGATTCCACAAGCAATCTTGCCTCTTCCCTGTCGAGAAATATCGTCACCGGCATCCTGAAAGAGGAGATGGGATTTAAAGGGCTGATCGTGACAGATGCCCTTGACATGGCGGGGGCGGATGCATTTCACAATCCCGGTGACCTTGAAGCCCTGGCCTTTGAAGCCGGGAATGATATGCTTTTGATCCCGTCTGACATCGGCAGGGCTATCAGCACCATCAGGAAAAAGATCCGCAAGGGGGAGATTAGCTGGGGAAGGGTTGAGGAGAGCTGTAAAAAGATCCTGGCTGCGAAATACTGGGTGGGCCTTCCCGATATCCAAGCACTGGAGACCGGAAAGCTGTATGAAGATCTTCACAGGAATGAGTACCGGCTGACCCAATCCAGGCTGGTCCAGGCTTCCCTGACACTGGTTGAGAACAAAGGGGATATCCTCCCCGTCAGGCGACTGGATACCTTGAAGCTGGCAACAGTAGCCATAGGAAGTACGGTGAAAAATGACTTCCAGGAGTATATTGATCTCTATGTGCCTGCCACCCATTTTAATATACGGCGGGATACCACGGCTGATGCTTATATTAAATTGTTAAACAGGCTTGATTCCTTTAACCTGGTAATTGCAGGGGTTCATAACACGGATATGAGGGTGTCCAGTAATTATGGCATCACGGAAAACTCGGTCCTCTTCCTGAATATGCTCTCCAGGTTGAAACCAACCATTGCCTGTGTTTTTGCAAATCCTTACAGCCTGGGCGGTTCATCCTTCGGGGATCAGTTCGCGGGACTCCTGATGTGCTATGAGGATACGGAACTGGCACAGCAGATCTGTCCCCAGCTGATATTCGGCGGGATTCCGGCAAGCGGGAGACTCCCCGTCAGTTCTGGTAAATCCTATAAGTCAGGAGCAGGTATCACCACCGCCGGCAACTACCGGCTCAGATACGGTCTTGCTGAAGAGGCAGGGATTGACTCCAGGCAATTATATAAAGCAGATTCCATTGCCCTGGATGCCATACAGAAGAAAGTAATGCCCGGATGCCAGATCCTGGCAGCCCGTAACGGACTTGTTTTCTATCACAGGGCATTCGGACATCATACCTATGCCAGGAAGGTTCCGGTAAAAAGAATTGACCTGTATGATGTAGCCTCGATAACCAAAATAGCATCAACCCTGCCTGTCCTGATGCAACTGACTGAAGAAGGTAAGTTTGATGTGAACGACAGCCTGAAAAAATATATGCCTGCCCTGGATACATGTGACAAAGGGGATTTGGTAATCAAGGATATACTAACCCACCAGGCCAGGCTGACACCATTTATCCCTTTTTACTATTCCACCATTGAGCCCCTGGATGCAGATGAGCCGCTGATCAGCAGGAAATTTTCCTGGAAATATCCCTTCAGGCTCTCCAATCATATTTTCCTGAACAAGAACCTTACTTATGTGGATAGCGTTTATGCCCGCGAATATTCAGATGACTTTCCCGTGCAGGTAGCCGAAAACCTGTATATCAATAAAACATACAGGGACAGCATTTTGCTCTGGATAGTCAATTCCGAGCTGCTTAAAAAAAGGGAATACCTGTACAGCGACCTGGGGTATTATTTTTTCCACAGGATTATCGAGGATATTACGGGGGTTCCAATTGAAGAATATATCAGCGATCAGTTCTTCAATCCATTGGGAGCACATTATACCGGTTATATGCCGCTTAAAAGATTTTCAAAAGCCAGCATAGTGCCCACAGAGAACGACCTGGTCTTCAGGAGACAGCTCCTGCAGGGATATGTTCATGATCCGGGTGCAGCCATGCTTGGTGGTGTGGCCTGTCATGCAGGGATATTTTCCAATGTGAATGACCTGGCTAAGATCATGCAGATGTACCTGAATAGTGGCAGTTATGGCGGTGAACAATTTATTGATCCTGCTGTTTTAGACCTTTTTAATTCCAGTCCATATCTGAAAAACGGGAACCGCAGGGGCTTAGGATTCGACAAGCCTGAAATGGATTATGAAAAGGAAGGGCCCACCTGTCAATGTGTATCTGCATCCAGCTTCGGTCATTCCGGATTTACCGGGACCCTGGCATGGGCTGACCCGGAATCCGGCATCATTTATGTTTTCCTTTCAAACAGGATCCACCCTGACCAGGATAATCCCAAGCTGGTTGAAATGAATGTGCGTACAAAAATTCAGGAAGTATTCCATAGGGCTTTATTGAACAAAATAATTAATTAACAGAGACATCATGAGACCAAGCCATATTGAGCATATCGGTATTGCCGTCAGCAACCTGGAAGAGGCTATCAGATACTATGAGCAGGTACTTGGACTGGAATGCTATGCCTTGGAGGAAGTGAAGGACCAGAAAGTCAGAACAGCTTTTTTCAGGGTAGGTGAGACAAAGATTGAACTGCTGGAATCTACCGGGGCTGACGGTGCGGTCGGCAAGTTTATAGAAAAAAGAGGACAGGGGGTCCACCACATTGCCTTTGCCATGGATGATACAGACAAGGCATTGAAGGAGGCAGAGGCGAAGGGTGTACAGCTGATCGACAAAACCTCACGCAAAGGGGCCGAGGGCCTGGATATCGGTTTTCTCCATCCGAAGTCCACTTTTGGTGTACTGACGGAATTCTGCAGCCATAAATAATACTAATTTCCCTGCCTTCTACGTTGTTTTCAATGATTGGCAAAGCCAGTGAATGTTATAGCAAAAATGTACAATTGTAATAACCTGATTAGCAATGAAATACAGAACAATCTATCTGATCCTTATACTACTGGCGGTTTCTTTTTCCGGGTGTGAGAAAAAAAAGAATCCAACAGTGACACTATTGAACGGGAACTTCATAACCAACAATACCACGATCAGTACCGGTGGATTGCTGAAATTCAAATGGGAAGCCAGCAAAGGGAAAACAGACCTTTCCTCATTTACTGTTCTGATGGACGGAAGTGATCTGCCAGGATTTCCTAATGCAAATATTCCAGCTGATGTTTATCTCGATTCAATTTACCTTGAAGGATCTTCACAGACGGGAAATTATACCTTTTCTTTTCAGGTGACCGACACCGACGGGAATATCGGGGACAGGAATGTGGTTATTACCGTCGAATAATTGATCATCTTTATATCCTCAGGAAATATTGGAATAATCTGCTGCATATCTGATTTTCTGGCTGATTTACGACATTTTGTGTCTGCGACATGAAAACTGTAACCAACTGATATCCTGATATGGGATCAGGAGGTCTGAAATTATTACTTTTTTACCGTGGATTGGTCGAATTTAAAGCCCTTTTACAATATTGCCGCCTGGAATATAAAAGAACAGTTTGGCTCTGCGATCACTTTCCCCGATAAAGATGGTTCCGTCTTTTGCAGTACACATCGCGTCGAATTGATACCTAATTTTTGCATAATAGGGGCTGCGATCCACACCCAAAACACCATAATCAAGAAACCCTTCATTTTGTCCTGACACATCGTAAGAAAACATCCTACATACATTGTCCTTTTCTCCTTG
>DAOUVF010000231.1 GCA_030667765.1 Bacteroides sp. | reverse complement strand
TCACGGCAGCAAAGATCGCCAATGCACATGATTTTATTATGGAAACCAGTCATGGATACCAGACAAATGTCGGAGATGCAGGAAGTAAAATGTCCGGCGGACAGCGCCAGCGGATCAGTATTGCCAGGGCATTGCTGAAAAATCCGCCGATTTTAATCCTGGATGAAGCAACTTCTTCGCTCGATACCGAGTCTGAAAAGTATGTGCAGGAAGCGATTGAGCACCTGATGAAGAACAGGACATCCATCGTGATTGCACACCGGTTATCGACTGTGCAGCATGCTGACGAGATCTTTGTGCTGGAAGAGGGAGAGATCGCTGAGCAGGGTAACCATAAAGGTTTGCTGGAGCAGGAAGGTTTATATGCAAAATACCATATGCTACAAATGTTTTGATTATATTTATATTAGGATTCTGAAGGCTACGGTCTGTTCTTTAATTTGATTTGCGATAATGAAGGTATGTGGATTCAGTTTTGTTCGAAATGCGGTTAAGTATTCCTACCCGGTAGTGGAGGCCATCCAGTCCGTTCTGCCGATGTGTGATACGTTCATCATGAGTGTAGGAAATTCAGAAGATGATACGATGGATCTTATCAGGTCCATTGATTCAGATAAAATGAGGATCATTGAAAGTGTATGGGATGACCGCAAGCGTAAAAATGGTGAGGTCCTAGCCGAAGAAACAAACAAGGTCTTTGACCAGATCCCGGAGGAATATGACTGGGCTTTTTATATCCAGGCGGATGAGGTAATGCATGAGAAGTATCATCCTGTCCTTTCAGAGGCAATGGAAAGCTGGAGTGACCGGACTGAAGTTGAAGGGATCCTGTTCAAATACCTTCATTTCTTTGGTAGTTTCGATTATAATGCAGACTCCAGGTCCTGGTACAGGAATGAGATCAGGATTGTCAGGAATACCAAGCAGATACGTTCCTATAAGGATGCCCAGGGATTCCGTATAGACGGCCGGAAGCTGAATGTCAAACCGGTTGACGCCTGTATGTACCATTACGGATGGGTCCGTCCGCCCGAGGTCATGCAAGAGAAACATGTGAATTTCAACCGGTTTTATCACAGTGATGAATACGTGGACCGAAAGATCAATCATACCCAGCTCTACGATTATTCCAAGGTAGACTCAATTTCCCGCTTTAAAGATTCCCATCCCCTGGTAATGCAGGACAGGATCAGGAACTTTAACTGGAAAGTGGAGTTCGACGAGAACAAGAAAAGCTACAATCTTGCGGACCGCATGCTTCACTGGGTTGAAGATAAAACCGGAAAGAGGCTGTTTGAATACAAGAATTACAATCTGATCTGACTCCTGCTCCGGCACCCCTGCTCCTGCATACCCAATTCTTCTTGTTTTGCTTAACTGACTGAAATTTTGTAATTTATGTTTGATGTCGGCGTAGACAGAGAAGCACGGGCGCATTGAACAGAATTATCAAACTCAAATAATAACAGGAGGTTATCATGAATCAGCAATTTTCCCTGAAAACAATCAGTGTAATTATCGTAATACTTTTCATGGGTTGGCCAATGGCTCATGGCCAGCACACTTTTGAGGTCCGGGTCGATAGCAGTGAATATTTAACTGATATCCCTGATGAAACGGGGCGTCATTTGAAATTCCTGGCATCAGGTGACAGGCTTGTAGTGCTTGATTACGAGAATTACCGGATCCTGTTTTACCAGAGAGACACCAGTTTTGAGGATAACCAGATTCTTAAGATCGTCGGGCAACACTCTCTTGATCAGAAAAATAAACCCTTTAATCCCGACAGCCACAATCGCTTGAGCTGGGAATTTGCTGGGACCATCTTCAGGGATACGCTCTGGATATCAAATTATTCTTTCGGGGAAATAGTCCGGTTTGACCTGGACGGGAACTACCTGAATACACTGCCCGGGAAATACCGGGTCCTTGATGCAGCTGACTCATCGCTGTATGCATTGGATTATCAGCAAATCTACCGGTTCGAT
This sequence comes from Bacteroides sp., assembly GCA_030667765.1. Classification (GTDB taxonomy): domain Bacteria; phylum Bacteroidota; class Bacteroidia; order Bacteroidales; family SM23-62; genus SM23-62. The sequence goes on along the minus strand of DAOUVF010000231.1, from coordinate 3,409 downwards.
GAAGAGAAAGACAGTTTTATCTTGCTAAAGGACCTGCCTGAATCCATTCGGGTTGAGAGGCAGGAAGACGGAACGAATGTAAAGTTTGGATCAAACAGGATGTGCATTGGAACTTATGACAGCCTGCATGTATACAATCTTTCAGACTATCTGGCCAGTGATACAGCTTCCAGGCTCTTTTCCAAGGTGGGTGATCCAATCCCTGATTTTGAGATCATGGGGGATACTATCCTGTGGGGAAACGGTTACAGCGGAGATTACCGCTTATGTGATCTTGAGGGACAGGATATCGACTCGGGGAGTTTTGGACTCCACACGTACACATATCATTTCACCGGGGATATGTTTTACTATGTAGGCTCTTGGGGACTGAAACTCTTTGACCGGCAACTAAATGAATTGGTATCTACATCAAGACGCCCCTATTATCTGAGCCTTAGATATCTCGGCGGAGATTCGGCAAATCTATATTTATATGATTTTAGGGATGGAGGGTTTTCCATTACACCCATAGACAGGGACGAAGGAGTATTCTATTATGATCCTGGCAATGAGATTCCTTACAGTGGTTGGTACCGGGGTCTCCGCATATCAGATAATTTCAAGTACCTCTATTCTGAGTGGCCGGCAGACTCGTTTAAAATATACAGATTTGATACGGATAGTATGACAAGTATGTTCTTCAAGGTGGAAGAGATTCAGAGATTTGATGTCCTTGCAGACTCTGTTTATACGATATCCGGTAAAGATCTCAAGGTTTATCTATACGATGGGACATTACTGGCTTCACGCACACTGAGTAATTTATCAGGCAGCAACTTGCAGGATATAGACAGTATACCTGAATTGCATTTCGCAGTGAATATGGATCATGTATTTATAGGACATGATGACAAATTAAATGTTTTTGATCATGAAGGTGTATTTGATAAATTGTATGATTTTGAGATGAATAATCAAGGGCGGCTTTTTACATCGGATTTGGATGTAATCTGCACTGATCCGCTTAATAGACTAGATATTACCACTGGCGATGTTACACCTTATATGCCTGATTCAGCAGGTACCAGGGGATTTGTTTTTAAAAACATCTACTAGGTACGAGTCCTGGACAAATGAATACGCTTACATCGATGAAAACCTGGTAAGTGTTAATATCAAAAATCCGCAAATTCCTGAACAGGTCAGGCTCTTCCGGAATTACCCGAATCCTTTTACATCAACCACCAACATAGAATTTGCCCTTTCCCATGAATCACAGGTGAGAATTGAAGTATTCAATTTACAGGGCCAGCGGATTTCAATCCTTGTGAATGAACGAAAACCGGCAGGTCATCATGCTGTTGAATTCAATGGAGATCGTTTTGTTGAGGGACTTTACCTCTATACCATTAGCACCGAAGATGCTTACAGGGTCGGGAAGATGCTATTAGTAAAGTGAAATTTCTTCATAATTGCTAAGAAATATGTATCATTGCGAATATTTGAATACATACATTCTACATTATGAAAAGGTTGGTTTTTTCCCTGGTTATCATCACGGTTTTTACTCTCATCTCCACAGCCCAGGTCCTTTCTCCCTATACCCTCGGAGCAAGGTCCGACAAGGGTTTGAAGGAATCTGCAGCCCTTGTTAAGGAAAAACTTAAAGCCAATGGGTTCCAGGTTCTTGGAGAATACGCCCCGGCTGAAGATAAAGACCGCTGGCTGATAGTAATAACCTCCGAATCACTGTTGTATGCGGCAGCTAAGACGGGAGGTCTTACGGGGTTTGCAGCAGCTCTCAGGGTTGCCCTGACGCGTGAGTCGGGCAGGGTCCTGATCAGCTATACTACACCGGAGTACTGGTTGAATGCGTATTACAGGGATGATTTTGATGCAGTAAAAACTTTGCTGGATCCACTATCCGGAAAACTTGAAAAAGTCATGCGGGAATCAGGTACCTACTCCGGAACTGTCTTTGGCTCAGAGAAAGGGCTTGATGTAGATGATCTCAGATCCTATAAGTATATGATGGGTATGCCAAAATTTCATGAAACGAAAGAGCTTGGAGAATTTGAGAGTTACAGGGAAGTCATTGACAAGGTCGAATCAAGCCTTCTTAAGGGCGTGCCTGATGTTACAAAAGTTTATTCCGTTGAAATACCCGGTAAAGAGTTGAAACTCTATGGATTTGCACTGGGCGGGGAGAAGGGGGAATCCCATTTCCTGCCCATTGTTGATATTTCAGAACCGAAGCATACGGCCTTCCTGCCTTATGAATTCCTGGTGATGGGCAATGAGGTGCATATGCTTCATGGACGCTTCCGGATCGCCTTGTCGTTCCCTGACCTGAAAATGGGAACATTTACAAAAATCATGTCCAGTCCGGGTGACATCAAAGATCTGCTTGAGAGCGTAGTAGAATAAATGGATGATTTGTTTGCCTGAGGGTCAGAAATTGAACTTCTTCCTGTTTGTATCTGAATCCTCATAGACCCGCCATTCGGCAATCAGATTGTTTTCTATTTTGGCAGTCCAGATAACGGGATCATATGGCTCTTTTTCAGACCAGTATGCAAATCCCAGTACAAATACTTCATCGCCATCTGCCATTATTTTATCAAAAGTATTTTTGTAAAGAGCAAACATTTCAAAGAATTGCTTCCAGCCTTCCACCATATGTGATTTTGGTCCATGGGATGATCCATCACGATCAATAAAAGTATGGTCCTCAGACATCAGGGCGGCAAGTCCATCAATATCCTGGTTATTAATACAATCGTTAAAAGCTTTAACAATCGTGATTGAATTGTTCAGAGGCATGGTTTACTCCAGATCAAGACAGATTCGCATATTATTCTTCACTTTTTTGATTTTGTCAATAGGTATGTCTCCAATTCTCTTTATTAATCTCCTATTGTCGATGGCCCTGATTTGATCTATCATTATATCAAAATCATCATGCAGATTGGCAATTCCTTTTTTCAGGTGTAACCGTAAAATATCTGCATTGGTTTTCACACTGATCGTGGTCGGACAAATAATAGTAGAAGGATGTGGAATATTGTTTAATTTTCATAATCTATATCCTCGAAATCCTTAAGAACTGTCATTGAATCTTCCTTAACCATATCAGATTCCCTCTTCAGCATTTTCTGAAGTAGTTTTCGATGTTGCAGTTTGTTATAATGGTCAATTGCCTCATTGATATAGCGATTTCGAGGTTTTCTGATCTTCGAGAGTATATCCTCCGTTTCTCCAAAGATTTGGTCATCTAATTTGAGAGAAATATTTTTCATAATTCTGATTATATACTCATAAATTTTTAATATAACAATCAGTCACAAGCAGGGTTGGAGGATTGATAACGATTATCCTAGAATGGTTTCAATATTTAATCAACTAACATTTCTCTTAAAATCCTTTT
>DAOUVF010000215.1 GCA_030667765.1 Bacteroides sp. | reverse complement strand
CAACCCTGTGACTTGCAAAAAAAGCCGAAAAAGGGATGGGAGGCCAGAAATTGACACCGCAGGTGTTTCGATTTAGTTCAAAAAATGGGGTATGTCCAAAAAAAGCCATCCCATTGATTCGGGACGGCCTTTTGACAGTTATATATAAAAGTCGGGTGAAACTACATTAAGCCTTCCTTTTTGAACAGCTCTTCGGATTTCAGGAGCAGGTCGACATACTGGGCACGCTTGTAAATGAAAGGATCGTTGATCTCCTTGTTGGACAGCTTCCCGCGGAAATCTTTCAGGGATTTGTAACCCTTACCCTCCATCCAGGCTTCGATGTCCTTCAGCATTTTGCTGATATGTTGCACCTTGTTTTTATACAGGGTGCCTACCACCTGGACAGCATCGGCACCTGCCATGATCATCTTCACTGCATCAGTCCCCTGCTGTATCCCGGTATTACTGACAATACCGGCCTTGACCTGACCGTACAGGAGGCCTGCATACCTCAGCGGCAGTTTGTTTTCAAAAGCTTCGCTGAGCGGGAAGTCAACCACGAACTTTTCATTATCGAGATCGATCTCATTCTGGAAGAGCCGGTTAAATAAGACAAAGGCATCCACGCCGGCTTTATCCATCCTGCTGATCACATTCAAGGGATTGGCATAGAAGGGACTCAGTTTTACACTGACCGGAACAGATATGCTGCTTTTTATCTTTTTCAGGATCTCGATCTGGTCCTTGATGATATCTTCACCGCTTACATCAGGATTCCTGGGAACCGAGTAAAAATTGAGCTCCAGTCCGTCCACTCCCTTATCCTCTAGCAATTTGGCATATTCCAGCCAGGTTTCATTATAGATGGCATTCAGGCTGGCAATGAGTGGAATCGACAAAGCCTTTCTGGCATTCTGTACATTCAATAGGTGCTCACGCGGTCCTGCATGTTCCAGGTTGGGAAAAAGACTGGTCATCTCTGCATGCCTGTCTGCATATTCATCCATTTCATCATCCATCTGGGCAGCTTCCAGCTGGATCTGCTCTTCGAATAATGATTTAAAGACTACTGCAGCGGCCCCGGCCTCCTCCATTTGTTTTAAACTATTGACATTGGTAACGAGATTATTGGCACCTACAACGATAGGGTTCTTCAGTTCCAGGCCCATGTAATTGGTTTTCAAATTGATCATTGTATACTGATTTTATGAGACCCTAAAAATATATAAATTATTAAGATTTCAGGCCGATAAACCTTCCTTTTTTTCATTAAGGATGACAGGATTTCCTATACAGGACTATGTTTGATAAGGCATTCAGAAAAGCACCCTTTATGCGGGTCCTCATTCCCCTGGCAGGTGGGATCATTATGGCCAGGCATTATACCATGCCCGCTATCATCATCTGGATACTGACCGGTTTTCTTATCCTCTTCCTGATACTGCTTATTATTATGTCTGACAGGAGGCAGCGGAATGCATTGCCGGCAGGAATTTTCCAGGGTTTGTTTTTATGCATGGGACTGATGATGGGCAGGGAAGATGATCCTGCCCTGATCCCTGAGACGATGCTCCAGGCAAGGATATGTGATGAGATCCTGGCGGGTGAGAGGACATTTAAAACCAGGCTGGACAGGGTATATTACCGCTCAGGGGAAAAATGGACCCGCCTGGATGGCAGGGTACAGGTTTACTTCGAGAGGGAGGATCGATGCCTTGAACTGTTGCCGGGGGACTGTATCAGTGGATGGGGAAAGTTGTTGAGATATGAAGATCCGGCAAATCCATTCGAATTCAATTACGGCGCTTACCAGCGTGGGAAAGGGGTGTCCTACCACCTGTATCTTGACAGCACTTCATGGATTACCTCACCGGCTTATGCGGCCAGGGGATTACAGATAAGGTCAAAAGGGATCCGCCGTACCCTGATGGACCGGATTGACCGAAGCATAGAGGGCAGGGATGAGAAGGCCATCCTCTACTCCCTCCTGCTGGGATACCGGGCTGAGCTTGGCCAGGATGTTAAACAACAATTTGTCCGGTCAGGATCCATGCATATCCTGGCTGTAAGCGGACTGCATGTCGGTATACTGTATATCCTTCCGGCTTTTCTGATAGGAAAGATCCGGGGCTCCATGGCAGGCCGTCTGCTGGCTACCCTGGTCCTCTTAATGCTCCTCTGGTCCTATGCAATGCTGACCGGGCTGTCCCCGTCCGTGGTGCGGGCCGTTACCATGTGCAGTGTGCACAGGATAGCCATATTGACGGGCAGGAAGACCGGCATTTTTCATGTACTGTCCCTGACGGCATTCATCATGGTATTGTACAGGCCGGCCATCATATTTGAGACGGGTTTTCAGCTGTCTTTTGCAGCTGTGGCAGGCATTGCGGGGTTTCAAAAACCCCTGTACAATATGATATCTGCAAAGGGATGGCTGGCCAGGAGAACCTGGCAACTCATGACCGTGTCGCTGGCTGCACAGCTGGCAACAGCACCCCTGTCCCTGTTTTGTTTCCATCAATTCTCCAATGTATTTATACTCTCCAATCTAGCCGTTATTCCCCTGGCTACTGTGATTCTTTACGTGGGACTCGCCTTCATTCTGTTATCTTCACTCGGTCTGTACCCATTATCCGGGATACTGGAATGGCTTACCTCCCTGCTCGACGGGATTACCCATCTGATGGGCCGGATCCCGGGGGCCTTCAGTGAAAATATCACCCTGATACCAATCCAGGTTTTCCTTCTGTACTTTGCGATCATACTGTGCGGTCTTTTTTTTCGCTCCCGGAAAGTCGTGCTGCTTCATGCCATGATGGCAGCAGTCGCATTGCTACTGCTGGTTTCAGGTATCCGTGAATACCGGCTCCGCACCCATGAGGCATTCTATGTCTTTTCCATCCCACGTGAGTCAGCCATCAGTTTTGTCCGGGGAAGGGAACATTCCATGTACAGGGGAGGGAGGATCCGTGGAGATACCCTGCAAATCCCCTATGCCCTCCGAAATTTCAGTTCGCGCCACAAACTTTCATCACCTGTTTTTTTGCCGGTGCGGTCAGGCATGGAACACTGCCATATCGATACAGGAGGGATGCGACTGCTTTTTACCGTAATTAAGAACAGCAAGATCGTGATACTCAGGCAAATATCCGAATGCCTGCCCCGGGGGACTGTTGGGCTGGAGACCGATATACTGGTGCTGGTTGATAATGTTTCATGTAACCTGGATTCCCTGATACTCGTATTTAAGCCCGGACTGATCATTGTGGACGGGAGCAGTCATTCCAGGTACCATTTTGAGATGGAAAGATCCTGTATCCATCATGGGATTCCATTCCATTCCACAGAAAAAGATGGATTTTATGTCTATTGAGATATTTAATATATTATTTTTGCCTAGTCAAATTTTTCATTTGTCGAGAGAATGAGGATTATAATTGCCGGTGCAGGGGGCGTAGGCTCCCATCTGGCCAAGATGCTTTGCAATGAGAACCACGATATCGTTCTCATTGATACTGATGAGGAGAAACTCAGGCAAATAGGGTCTATGTATGATCTCATGACTATTCATGGATCGGCTACCTCCATCAGTCTGCTCAGGGACGCCAATATCCAGAAATCTGACCTTTTTATTGCCGTCACAGAAACGGAAGAGACGAATATGACCGCCGCTATCCTGGGAAAACAGCTTGGTGCCAGGAAGACAATTGCCCGGATAGATAATCCTGAGTATATGAATTTCCACAACAAGGAGATGATCACCAGCCTGGGGATCGATTATATGATTTACCCGGAAATGATTGCTGCCAATGAGATTGTGGGATTGCTGCACCAGACGGGGATGGCGGACCTGGTTGATTTTTCAGGGGGGAAGCTTTCTATGTATGTGATCAAATTGGAGGAGAATGCGCCCATCGTCGGGAAAACCCTTATAGAATCCACACCCACTAACGGCCAACTCGATTTCCGGGCCGTCGCCATTACCAGGGATACGGAAACCATCATTCCCCGGGGCAGCGACCGTTTCCATGTAAATGATCATGTCTACGTAATAACAAGCCAGACCGGCCTGGAGGAATTGCTCAAGTATTCCGGGAAGGTGCAGTATGAAATACATAACATCATGATCCTGGGGGGCAGCAGGATAGGTTCCCGTACGGCCAGGCTGCTGGGAAAACACCACAATGTTAAACTGATAGAGATAGACCGGGAAAAAGCATACAAGCTGTCCAATGTGCTTGACAATACCCTGGTTATCAATGGAGACGGAAGCAACATGGACCTCCTGGCTTCCGAGGGGATAGCCAAAATGGATGCCTTTATTGCCGTGACCGGGAATTCAGAAACCAATATCCTTTCCTGTACCCTGGCCGGACAGATGGGGGTAAGGAAAACCATTGCCGAAGTTGAGAATATTGATTATATCAAGCTGGCCGAAAACATGGGGATCGAAACCATCATCAATAAGAAACTGATCACGGCCGGCCGGATTTTCCGTTTTACAAACACCTATGATGTCTCCTCCATAAGATGCCTGACGGGGACAAAGGCGGAGGTGATGGAATTCATTGTGAAGCCGAATGCCAAGGTTACGAAGGGTGCTTTAAAGGATATCAGCTTTCCGAAAGATGCCATTATCGGGGGACTGGTCAGGGGGAAGTCAACCATTATTGCCAGGGGCCCGACCGAGATCAGACCCAGTGATAAGGTAGTCGTTTTTGCCCTCCCGTCAGCCATTTCAAAGATACCAAAGTACTTTAATTAGCAGACCGCATGTTTAATTACAGGCTTGTTTTTCAGTTCCTGGGACTACTCCTGCTGATTGAGGGGGTCTTCATGTGGTTGTGCATACCGGTATCCATGTTCTTCAATGATCATGAATTCGTACCATTGGGGATCAGTGGTATTATAAGTGTATGCATTGGCGGCACTGCCCTGTTTATTAACAGGAAGGCCAGCAAATCCATGAGTGCCAGGGATGGTTTTTTGATCGTTGCCTTCGGCTGGATCTTGTTTTCACTGTTCGGTAGTCTACCCTTCATCCTTTCCGGAGAGATCCCGTCCTTTACCGATGCCTTTTTCGAGACCATCTCGGGTTTTACCACCACCGGGGCGACCATCCTGGACCAGGTAGAGATCCTGCCACATGGACTCCTTTTCTGGCGGAGCCTTACCCAGTGGCTGGGGGGCATGGGTATCATCGTGATGTCACTGGCCATACTTCCACTGCTCGGTGTAGGCGGCATGCAATTGTTTGTGGCCGAGGTACCCGGACCCTTGCCCGATAGGCTGCATCCCAAGATCAAGGAGACAGCCAAAAGGTTGTGGGCCATCTATATCATCTTCACCATCATGGAGATCTTGCTGCTGTGGGTGGGTGATATGAGACTCTTCGATGCCATCTGTCATTCCTTTTCCACCATGGCAACCGGAGGATATTCCACCAAGACGGCCAGCATTGCGCACTGGGATTCCCCGTATATCCATTATGTGATCACCCTCTTCATGTTCCTGGCAGGGACCAATTTTACCCTCTCTTATTTTGCCATGCACCGCCGTTTTGACAAGGTATGGCGAAATGAGGAATTCAGGTATTATGTCGGAATCCTGGTTGGTTTTACACTGCTCCTGAGCGTGATCCTTTTCATTACCTCAAAGCATCCGGTGGAAGAATCCTTCCGCCTGGCTATATT
>DAOUVF010000023.1 GCA_030667765.1 Bacteroides sp. | reverse complement strand
GGTGGAGCAGAAGGTTATTTTGATGTCGTTGACGATACAAATTACATTATTGAATTCATGTATATTGGTCAGGTGCAGTTTATCCTGAATCTCGGCGCAACAAAATATAACCTGGTTGATGACGTAGATGGTATTGTACCGGTGGACGCAGTCGCAGATACAAATACCCTCACCTGGATGCTGGATTCGAAGTATTGGAATAAGTTCCGTTTTGAATATATGCAAGGATCCTGGTTGGCTGATTCTTCACTCAATGACACAGTATCAGTTGCTTATGACCTTATTGGAACGTATGATGCAGCGGACAATGGATATGTTGATGATGTATTTGTAGCCATGGGAAGAGATACCATGCCAGATATAATTGACACCAATTTTGTCGTGGTACTAATTAATGGAGATACAACCTATACACCTGATGTAGATACGGTTGGCACAAGCTATAATCAGATGGGTGCAAGGTTTGTACTTCCCGCTGCTGCGGACTGGACTGAATTCAAGCTGAACTGGACCAATCCGTCCACAGATATTGGTGGTACGCTGACCATGATCCTGGATAATGAGGCACCTGCATCGCCTGCATGGATCACTCAGGCCAACAGTGAATTTGATGATGATCATGCAGGATGGACCTTCTTTGATGATTTTGTTTATGAAGCGCTCACCACGGGCATTCAAGAAAGAATTGTCAACGACCTCCATGTATATCCAAATCCTGCCGTTGATATGCTGTACCTCAGCCTGGAGATCCCACTGAAGAAAGTGGAGGTGTACAATGTTATGGGACAGAGAGTAAAGGTCCTGCATAATCCTGACAGAAAAATCAATGTTTCTGATTTGAGCAGTGGTATGTACCTCCTTCATGCTACCGATGAAGAAGGTATGATACACGAAGCAAAAATCATCAAGAAATAATTTGATCTCTGAATTCTGAATGATAGAAATAGGCATGTACAAGTGCATGCCTATTTCTGTTTTCCTTTAAAACTGAAAACAGGATGATCGGGCGAAATGTAGCCGGATTCTTGCTTTTCAGTAAACAAACATAACCCGAATAAAATGAGACATTTATCAGTAATACTGTTGACAGTGCTACTATCCGCCTGCAGCAGTAAAACAACCGAGGTGCCGGCTCATCTGAAACATGTAGACCAGGTACTCTGGATCATTGATGATATAGATAACGTGATCGCTCACTGGGAAAATCTGGGATTCAACCAGGTCCTGGATCTGGATACAGTAGAAGCCAGGCTGGATAATATCAATGGAGACATTCAACTGCGATTGGCCCTGGCAAATCTTGGTGGTGCCCATATTGCCTGGATCCAACCCATTAGTGGCATTTCATTATTTTCCGATTTCCTGGCCAGCCATGGTAAGGGGGCAATGAGCCTCGTGCACCGGCTTGAAGACTCCGATCAGCTGGTAAAAGAGCTGGATAGGCTTTCATTGATCGGCGTGGATTTACTCGAGGAGATTACCATCTTTACAGGCAGAGGAGACCTGAAGTACACATTGATGGATACCCGGAAGGAAGGTAAATACATCCTCGGATTTACCTATGGTGATCCTTCCCCATGGCAGGAACTTACTGCCGAAAACGGGCACCAGATGAAAATCAACCAGTATGCTTTTGCTATCAGGGATGCTGAGGAAATTTCGGCCTACTGGGCAAAATTGGGCTTCCCTGAATTCCAGATCAACCATCCTGTACTGGGAGAGACCAGATATTACGGGGAAATCGTCGACCATGAACTGATACAGGGCTGGCAAAGACACGGCACGGTTGCCTATGAGTGGTGCATCCCTGTAAAACCTCCGATTGTTTACGAAGATCATATTAATAAGCATGGCGAAGGGATCCACCACCTGGCATTCAGTGTGGATGATATGGACTGGGTATTGGAAGATTATGCATCAAGGGGCTATGTGAATTCCATGGGTGGTACATGGGGAGAGAAAGGGCAACCCGGCTCCGGCAGGTATGAATATATTGACCTTGAAGATGCCGGTGGAGTGACCATGGAACTTTTATGGAATTATACGGAATAAAAAATGAAGAAAACAACCATTGTTATTGCTTCCACTATTTTTGTGATAACCGGACTGTATTGTCAGGAACCAGACACCCAGAAATCAACTGCAAAGATCTGGGAGGAATCAGTATCCTTCCCTACTTATCTCGTGGATGATCCCGATCCCAATCCCAGGTTTTATGACGGGAGGGCATACCAGGGAGCACAGGGAAAGGTCTACCCCTACCCCATCTATGAAAGTTTGTCCGACACCAGGGTCGTGAAGGATTATGACCTGGTCTTTCTTGAAAATGAATATATCAAGATAGATATCCTGCCTGAGATTGGCGGCAGGTTGTTCGGTGCACTGGACAAGACAAACGGATATGATTTTATTTACCGGCAGCATGTGATCAAACCCGCGCTGATAGGTATGCTCGGCGCCTGGATCTCAGGAGGTATAGAATGGAATTTTCCTCACCATCACAGAGCCACAGCTTTTATGCCGGTGGATTATACCATGGTGGAGAATGATGATGGCAGTGCCACACTATGGATAGGGGAACTGGAGATCCGGCACAGGATGAAGTTCATGCTGGGCCTTACTGTCTACCCTGGCAAATCTTATTTTGAAGTAACTTTCCGGCCCTTCAACCGGACCCCCTTCACCCATTCCTTCCTTTATTTCGCCAATATGGGGGTGCATACAAATGAGCAGTACCAGGTATTATTCCCGCCGTCAACACAATTCGGGACCTACCACGGGAAGAACCAGTTCGTCCACTGGCCCTTGGCACATGAGGTCTACAACAGGGTGGATTACACTGAAGGTGTGGACATCAGCTGGTGGAAGAACCATCCTGAGTGGACCAGTATATTCTGCTGGAATTATGAAGATGATTTCGTGGGAGGATATGATCATGGCAAAGAGGCCGGTATTCTTTGCTTTTCGAACCACCATATCGCACCAGGGAAAAAATTCTGGACCTGGAGTACGGGTCCCAGGGGCAAGATGTGGGATGTCGCTCTGACAGAAACCGACGGTCCAGAGCTGGAAATAATGATCGGGGGATACTCTGATAACCAGCCTGATTACAGCTGGTTGCAACCATATGAATCAAAATACCTGAAACAATATTTCTATCCCATCCGTGAACTTAAAAGCATCAAAAATGCCAACCTGGATGCCGCTGTGAATCTGGAGCGGACTGGTGATAACATGGTCCTGATCGGATTCAATACTACATCAGAAAGAAAAAATGCAAAAGTTATCCTGCAGGAAGGAGAAGAGATTTTGTATGAGGCAGAAATCGATATTGATCCTTCCCTGCCTTTTACACACGAGGTTCGCATTCCGGGAACAACAAAGGATACAGACCTTAAAACAACCCTTTTCTCCTCAGAAGGGGAAGAACTGATCAGCTACCAGCCAGTGGATGTGAAAGAGGAGCCCATGCCGGATGTGGCTGTTCCGCCCAAACCTCCCACTGAAATCAATAGCGTTGAGGAATTATACATGACCGGTCTCAGACTTGAGCAATTCTATAATCCCTCTTTTAAACCTGAACCCTATTACGAGGAGGCATTGGGCAGGGACCCTGCAAACTACAGGGTTAACATAGCATATGGACTCATCTATCTCAGAAAAGGAATATATGACAAGGCTGAAGATCACTTTAAAATTGCCGTCGGTCGTATTACAAACAATCATACAAAACCACGCGATGGTGAGGCCTATTACTACCTTGGTTTATGCCAGCAATATATGGGTAACCACGAGGCAGCCTATACAAACCTCTACCAGGCCACCTGGAGCCAAGCATTTCATTCCGCTGCTTATTTTCAATTAGCCCAGCTGGATTGCCTGGAAGGCAATTATGAGATGTCGCTCGGGCATCTTGACCGCTCTATTTCAACCAACCATAAAAATACCAAGGCATGGAACCTGAGGTCCACTGTCCTCAGAAAACTTGGCCAAGCTGAAAAGGCCCTGAAAATCTGCCAGGCAACAAGGAAATCAGATCCCCTCGATAGCTGGTCGGAATTCGAGATCTACCTCTGCCATGAAGCACTTGGCAATACAGCGGAAGCTGAAAATTCCCTTGAATCCCTCAAGGGCAGGTTCCATGATTACGTTCAAACCTACCTGGAGCTATCCCTTGATTATGCGAATGCCGGATGCTGGGAAGATGCCATCAAGGTGCTGGCAGTCAACGGTACCTCCCTTTCAAAGGGACAAAGGGAATACCCCATGTGGGACTATTTCCTGGGGTATTACTATCAAAAGCTGGGGAATCATGACCGGGCATCGGAGCATTACAAACAGGCTTCCGGAAGAAATCCCGATTACTGCTTCCCGTTCAGGCTGGAATCTATCCGGATCCTGGAAGCTGCCATAAATACCAATCCCACAGATGCACAAGCACGCCATTATCTTGGCAATCTGCTTTTTGAAACACAGCCCGAACAAGCATTAACCCTGTGGGAAGAAGCAAGTGAGCTTGAACAGGATTTCCCGACCCTGTACCGGAACCTGGGCTGGGCTTATTATAAGATCCGGAAAGATATCCCCGAAGCCATCCGGTGCTATGAAAAGGCAGTCGCCCTGAACAATAAGGACCAGCGGCTGCTATATGAACTTGACCTGGTGTATGCAGATGGAAGGATTAACCCCGAAAAACGATTAATAATACTGCAGGATAATCACCGGGCTATAGCGGACAACAACGTGTCAGATGCACTTGCCAGGGAGGTTATGCTGCTGGTTCAATTGGGCAGATATGATGAAGCCCTTGATGTGATAAGCAATAATTACTTCCGGCAGTGGGAGGGCATCAGCAAAGCCTATTCTTCCTATGTGGACGTACACCTCCTGAGGGGGTGGAATAATTTTCGGGATGGAAGAATTGAACAGGCACTGGAGGATTACCTGAAGGCTCTCGAATATCCTGACAATATGATGGTCGCTGAACCTTACAGGGGAGGCCGCTCCACACAGGTGCATTATTTTATCGGTACAGCCTATGAAAAACTGGGTGACCTGGATAAGGCTAAGGATCATTATCGTAAAGCTGTCACAAAAAGGCAGCACAGTGGACTTTCCGAAATACATTTCTACAGGGCCCTGGCGCTTGATAAACTGGAAAAAACCGGGGAAGCAGTTGAAATATTCGAAGGCTTGATCCGCCTGGGCAGGGAAAGGCTGGAGAACCCTGAGGAGGACTTCTTTGCCAAATTCGGTGAAAAGCAGACCGTTGATGATAAAAGAGCGGATGCATATTACCTTGTGGGACTGGGCTACATGGGTCAGGGTGATAATACGTCTGCCAGGAGGGAACTTTCAGAAGCAGTAGATCTGAATATGAATCATATCTGGGCTGCAGCCCTGCTAAATCAGCTTGAGACAGGTTCAGTAATAACCCTTATTGAATAATTATTTCATGGAAATGAAAACAATCACGAGAAGAAAAGCCCTCACTGCGCTTGGACTGGGATCGGCATACCTGATAACAGGTGCATGCATACCGGGGAAATCCGGTAAGAGACATATAATTACCCTCAGTTATGATGATGGTTTTGAAAAGTCAAGTGTCAGGACAGCTGAGATCTACGAAAAATACGGGCTCTCAGCCGCTATCAACGTAATCGCCTCGGCTCATGAAAAGCGGTTCGAATTACCCAACGAGTATCACGCCTGGCCGGTTGGAGATTTTAATCTCTGGAATGACCTGCAGTCCAGGGGACACGAGATCATGCCCCATGGATACAACCACAGCAATCTGCAAAAGCTTCCTCTGGAAGATGCACAGAAACTGGTAAATAAATGCCTGGACATATTTTCAAGGGAACTGGATGGGTTCGAGGAAAAGAATGCTGTGTTTAACTTTCCCTACAACGCTTCAAATCAGGCGATTGAAGCCTGGATTAAAACAAAAGTGAAGGCCATCCGGACCGGCGGATCTGTCGTAAATCCCCTGCCCCACCCGGGTCAGTTCCGCCTGACCTGTATATCTCACGGACCGGAGAATATTGACCAGCATCTCGAAGAAGCCATCCATGAATTCCTGAAGGGACCTTCGGGATGGTTTATTTACAATACGCATGGATTGGATGAAGAGGGATGGGGACCTGTAAGTTCGGTATTCCTGGATGAATTGCTGGACAAACTAAGTGGGCATGAATCAGCGGAGGTGCTCTCCATAACTCAAAGTCTAAATCAAATAAAAAACCTACTACCATGAAAGCTTCCAAAAGTATCATTCACATGCCAATTATTTTCATGATAACTTTTATAGTCTGCGCATGTGCGCCGGAAAGACCCGGTGAATTAACCGGTGATATTCCCGGACCGCGTGCAGAGATCCTGTTTGATTTCGGCTGGAAGTTCCACCGTGGTGATATTGATGGAGCAAAAGCAAAGGATTTTAACGATGCATCATGGAGGGTCATCGACCTCCCGCATGATTACAGCGTTGAGGACATTCCCGGTACCGGTTCACCGTTTGATTCGACGGTTGTCGGAGGAATAGATGCCGGTTATCTGACCTCCGGAACAGCCTGGTACAGGAAATCATTTATGGTTTCAGAAAGACTGAGATCAAAAGAAACAAACATTCTTTTTGATGGAATATACATGAATGCGGATGTCTGGCTCAATGGAGATCACCTGGGGAACCATCCTTACGGATACACGGCATTTGGATATGACATATCGGACCTGTTAAAGTATGGAGAAGAAAATGTGATCGCGGTCGAAGTCAAAAATGAAGGTGAAAACAGCAGGTGGTATTCCGGATCAGGGATCTACCGGCATGTATGGATAGATGTCACCGGACCGGTACATGTGGCCAGGTGGGGTACTGCAATTACCACACCGGAAGTCAGTGAAGAAGCTGCAAAGCTGATTGTTTCCAACACGGTTGAAAACAAATCTGGTGAGGCTACAGAACTGGAAATAACCACCAGGATCATTGACCAGGAAGGCAATGAAGTAGCCATAAGCCATGTTCCACAATCAGCAGGTCCGGAGAACAGCATTGAAGTGATACAGGAGATTGACATAGCTAATCCTGGTCTGTGGTCTCCTGACTCCCCCATCCTTTATACAGCTATTACGGAAATAAAATCCGGCTCCGATATCATCGACAGGGTGAAGAACAATTTTGGCATCAGGTCCATTGAGTACACATCAGAGGGCTTCTTCCTCAATGGGGAACATATACTGATGAAGGGGGGATGCATGCACCATGATAACGGTCCCCTTGGATCAGCTGCCTATGACAGGGCTGAAGAACGCAGGGTAGAGCTTATGAAGGCCAGCGGATTTAACGCGATCAGATGCGCCCACAATCCTCCATCACCGGCCTTTTTGGATGCCTGTGACCGGCTCGGGGTCCTGGTGATCGATGAATCATTCGATATGTGGAACCGGCAAAAGAATCCGATGGACTACCATCTGCATTTCAAGGAATGGTGGAAAAGGGATATTGAATCCATGGTGTTGCGTGACATGAACCATCCATCGGTAATCATGTGGAGCATCGGGAATGAAATACCGGAAAGAGGAGAATCCCTGGGCGCCAAAACTTCTAAGATGATGGGGGATTATGTAAGAAAACTCGATGATACCAGGCCCGTAACATCGGCAGTGAACGGTCTTAATCCCGGCAAGGATCCATTTTTTGCCACCCTGGATCTTGCAGGATATAATTATGCAGTTGGAGGTGATCACTGGCAGGAGAGTATTTACCAGCAGGATCATGCCAGGGTATCAGACAGGATTATCTATTGCTCCGAATCTTTTCCCCTGACAGCTTATGGGAGCTGGATGGCAGTTCTCGACCTCCCGTATGTGTTCGGGGATTTTGTGTGGACCGGCTTCGATTACCTGGGGGAAGCAAGCATTGGCTGGTTGGGATACCTGCACAGGGATATTTTTTATCCCTGGAACCATGCCTTCTGCGGGGATATTGATATTTGCGGGATGAAACGTCCCCAGTCCTATTACCGGGATGTTCTCTGGCAACATGAAGACGGGCACCCCGTATCTATTTTTGTTACACCACCTGAACCTTCTTTTGAAATGATCCCCGGACTTGAAGACTGGAGCAAGTGGAACTGGCATGACCTGGTTGCGGACTGGAACTGGGACGGGCATGAGGCGGAAATGATGGAGCTGACTGTTTACTGCATGTACCCGGAGGTTGAATTATTCCTGGACGGTCAGTCGCAGGGAAGAAAGAAAACGAACAGGGAAAACCAGTGGATCGCAAAATATCAGGTCCCTTACCAGGCGGGTGAATTAAAAGCAATTGGATACAACGGAACAGAAGATAAAGGGTCGTGTAAACTGAATACCGCGGGTGAAGTGGAGGCTCTTCAGCTCACAGCCGACCGGCAAAGGATCCAGGCAGACGGACAGGATCTATGTTACGTGATGGTGGAGCTGCTCGATCAGCAGGGCACCCGGCACCCCAAGGCCGGTGACCTGATTAATTTTTCCATTGAAGGACCCGGATCCATTGCTGCGGTCGCCAGTTCTAATCCCATGAGCGTGGAAAGCTTCCAGCAACCCAGGCGCAAAGCCTACCAGGGAAGATGCATGGTCATTATCAAGTCCGGGCAGGAAACGGGCACAATCACATTGAGAGCAGAAACAGAGGGACTTGCATCCACTGAGATACAAATCACCACGGAACTATGATGCGAACAATAAATTGTATCCTGTTTTGCTTATTATTGATAAATTTTGATGTGAAAAGTTCCATTCAGCGTTACATCGTCTCAATCTTACTGCTAATAATTTTTATCGATGTATCCGGACAACACCTCAATTATGATATTGTTGTCTACGGAGCCACTGCAGGTGGTGCCGTTGCAGCCATAGCAGCGGCCGATGAGGGGGCAAAAGTACTCCTGATCGAACCCAGGAGGAATGTTGGCGGAATGGTTACTGGCGGTCTTTCTCATAATGATTACGGGGACAGAACGGTGATCGGGGGAATGGCGCTTGAATTTTATGGAAAAGTGGCCGCGTACTATCAAGTGCCCATCTATTACTGGCGCGGTCCGGAACCCCATGCAGGTGAAAAAATCTTTCGTGACTGGCTGGCTGAGGCCGGTGTGGATCTGTTATTTGAAAAACGGGTCATGGAGGTACATAAAAACAATGGCCGGATTAACCGGATTATCCTGTCTGACGGAAGCACCGTTACGGGCAAGGTGTTTATCGATGCCAGTTATGAAGGAGACCTGATGGCAGGCGCCGGTGTATCATATACCATTGGCAGGGAGGCTGTGCAGGAATACGGTGAATCCTGGGCCGGTAGACGGGCCATATTACCCGATGGACACCAGATGCTTCCCCGCGTATCCCCTTTCAGGGATGAAAAATCCGGGGGACTGCTGCCCCTGATCAATCCGGAGCCAATGGTTGGGGAAGGCGAAGCAGACCGGGCGGTCCAGGGATATGGTTTCCGGCTCACAGTTACCACCGACCCTGATAATATGATTCCATTTGCCAAACCGGAAAATTATAATCCTGACCAATTTGCCCTGATAAAAAGATACTATGAGGTACATCCGGATGCAGGCAATATGGTGCATTGCGGGTCGACACTCCCCAATGGGAAATCAGATATGAATTCCTCGGGTCCGATTTCCACCAATGTAATAGATGGCCTTAACTGGGAATACCCGGATGCAGATTACGGCAGAAGGGACGAGATATGGCAGGCCATGAAAGACTATACACTTGGTTTGTTGTATTTCCTCTCCCATGATCCGTCGGTCCCCGAAAGGATCCGGAAACAGACCATTCAAATGGGTTTATGCAGGGATGAATTCGTCGAAAATGATCATTGGCCACACCAGCTATACATCAGGGTCGGGAGGAGAATGAAAGGGGAATATTTCATGACACAGTATGATCTCGAAAGCGATACCATTAAATATGATGCAATCGGTATGGGATCATATAACATCGATGTTCGTCATGTGCAAAGAACCTGGATCCCAATGAGCCGTTTCCCGGAGTTGCATTATGAGGTATTCAATGAAGGGTATATATCCATACCAGTGGCACCCTATGAAATCCCGTACAGGTCACTGCTTCCCAAATACGAAGAATGCAGGAACCTGATCGTACCTGTTTGCATGTCGGCAAGCCATGTGGCTTACGCTTCGGTGAGGATGGAACCCCAGTATATGATTATGGGACAGGCTGCAGGGGTGGCTGCAGCAATGTCTGCGAAGGAGAACCAGCCGGTTCACCGGATCAACATCATTGAATTGCAGAAAAGACTCTCAAACCGGGGACAGGTTTTATCCCTGAAGGAAAATATTTATGGTGCTTTTGATTATAAGGATGAGATCATTATCGATAACAATATGAAAAGATTCACAGAGAAATCCGGGACATGGCGGGGGAATGAAACAGAACATAACGGAAGATACCAGATGAATTACGCTCAGAATGACGAGCAGGGAACATTCTCATTCAAGCCCTGGCTGAAGAAGGCAGGTTTGTATGAAGTGAGTATCTGGCATCCTTCAGATAAGTCTTATTCAGAGGCTGTTCAAATACTCATCAATCATCAGAATGGTACTGCAGAAAAAGTTGTGAATCAGCAAAATAATGGAGGTAAATGGATGATCCTTGGCCGATTCGAATTTGAATCCGGAACCCAGAAGGTATTGACTGTGATATCAGAAGAAACGAAAGGAACCATCGTGGCAGATGCCATCAAACTCAGGTTTATCAAATAGAAAGCAAGAGGAAAGCCTAATCAAAACATAAATCGAAAAATCATGAATACGCACCGGAACTCCATTCCCCTGATGCTTATGCTCAGTCTGACATTGTCCCTGGCCATGGGACAGAAGCGGCTGGAACTGGATGTAATGCCTGCAAATGGCAATATGCTGATCGGTGCAGATTATTATCCGGAACACTGGCCGGAACCAAGGTGGGAAACTGACCTGAAACTAATGAAAGAGGCAGGTTTCAATGTAGTAAGGCTGGCGGAATTTGCATGGGTGCTGATGGAACCATCTGAGGGGGAGTACGATTTCGCCTGGCTGGACAGGTTCCTGGGACTTGCGGCAGAATATGATATCTCCATCATCCTGGGAACACCAACAGCGGTGATGCCTGCATGGGTGGCCAGGAAATATCCCAGTGCCCTGGCAACGATGAACACAGGACAGCAGATCGAATGGGGTGCCCGGAAAAACAATTGTTTCTCTAACGATGACTATCGCCGCCTTTCGAAAGGCATCACAGGTGCCATGGCAGAGCATTTCAGGGATGCGCCAGGCGTGATAGGCTGGCAGACAGACAATGAATTCGCGGGACCCGTATGCTATTGCGATGATTGCCTTCATACCTTCAGGGACTGGCTGAAGGATAAATACGGCACACTCGAAAAGCTTAATAAGTCCTGGGGAACCCATTTCTGGGGACATAAAGTACAGACCTGGGATGAAATCCATATACCCGAATGTGACAGCGAGGATGGAAGCTGGAGCCCGAGCGGGAATCCGGGCGCCTGCTATGACTGGCGGCAATTTAATTCCTGGCTGAATGTGCGCTTCCAGCATGACCAGGTGGCTATTATCCGGGAAATTTGTCCCGATAAGCACTTCATAACCCATAACCTGATGAGTTTTCATCCCGAGGTAAGTTATTATGACCTGGGAGAGGACCTGGATTTCGTCAGCTGGGATAATTATCCAGTCTGGGCAGGACCCGACATTCCCTACAGAGCCTCCATGGCGGCAGACCTGATGAGGGGGATCAAGCAGAAGAACTTCCTTATCATGGAGCAAACGGCAGGTCCAACAGGATGGGGCGTATTCTGGCGCAATACCAGGCCCGGGGAGATCCGGAAGATATGCTACCAGCAACTGGCCCATGGTGCTGACGGCCAGATCTGGTTCAGGTGGAGAACCTGTACGGCAGGCAGGGAACAATACTGGCATGGTTTACTGGGGCATGACGGGAAGCCGCTCCGGAGATATAACGAAGCAGCACAGGTAGCTGAAGAATACAGGGATCTTGAGAAATATATCAGGGGCACGACCGTAAAATCAGCTGTGGCGATCATCTATGATTACCATTCCATCTGGTCTCTCTGGGGTCAGACAGGATTCGAAGGGAACAACGTGCAGGATGCCATTGCCAGGTATTACAATGCATTTTTCAGAGCCGGTATCAACGTGGATCTTGTCAATACAGATACGGACCTCTCAGCTTACAAACTGGTACTGACCCCGGATCTGATCATTCTTCCGGATAAGCTGGCTGAAAAACTAACTGCATATGTTGAGAATGGAGGTGTGCTGATGGCAGATTGCCGCACAGGGGTGAAAGATGAGCATAACCTGGCCTGGGAAAGGACCCTGCCCGGGGCACTATCCCCGGTAATGGGAATAGAGATTGAGGAGTACGGTTCCATTACCCCGGATTTCTCTTATAAGATAAACAGTGAACAGCTTTTTGAAGGTTCCATGACAGCAACCCACTACATCGACTGGATAAACCCGAAAGGGGCTGAAATAAAAGCCGGTTATGACCAATGGCACCTTGACTCATTTGCCGCGGTGACGAGGAACGAACATGGCAGGGGATCGGGGTGGTATGTAGGCACCATTGCAAAAGAAGAAGCCTTTTATGACGGCCTTGTCGACGCCATGCTCAGGGATGCAGGTATTGAAAAGATATTGGATCTGCCAGCCGGTGTGGAGGCTTACCTGCGCCAGGGAAGCGATAACACACTTCTGTTCCTGATTAACCACACTGAGGAGAAAAAGACCGTCAAGGTCCCCGAAGGAAAAAAGGAACTGATATCGAATTCATTAACCGGGGTCGAGCTGGAACTGGACAGGTATGAGGTGAAAGTGATCAAATTATAACAGAATATTTAATGATATGATGAATTTGGGGCATAAATTATTAATCCCTCTGCTCTTGCTAGTGGTTATTGGTTTATCCAACAGCTGCCGGCAAAATGATAATGAAATAGTTGTACAGGTTTATCCTGATTCAGTTCTAGCAGATGTTTCCCATCATCCGGTGGGGATTAACCTGGATTATTTCACTGATGACGACGATTATCTGAAACCGGAGCGGGGGACCGCAGATGCCCTGAAGGCCATGGGGGTAAAATACCTGCGCTATCCGGGTGGGAACAAATCTGATTTTTACTTTTTCTCGGTGCCTCCCTATGAAGAATCCATTCCCACACTGGCACGGACCGGCAAGGGAGCCGTCGGAGGCCGTCACAGGATGCTGAAGGACTATTCCGAATTTGCGGTTGATGTACTGGACTTCGATGAATTCATTGCAATGTGCAGGGATATAGACGCTGAACCCATTGTCACGGTTGCAGCAGATGAATACCTGGTGGATTACCCGGAAGGATGCACCTGGGCAACCCGTGAGGAACTGATTGAACATGCTGTTGAATGGGTCCGGTATTCAAATATCAGGAAGGGTTATGACGTCAAATACTGGATGATTGGCAATGAGAGCTGGCATAAACAGAATGTGAATTCAACTGCGGAGATCTATGCCAGGGATGTGGTGGATTTTTCTGTTGCGATGAAAGCAGTTGATCCCTCCATCTATATTATCCCGAATGGAAACTCAACAGCATTTTGTGACACAGTCCTGGAGATCGCAGGAGATCATATAGATTATTTCTGCATCAGCAATTATTCCGTTTGGGAATATAAAGCAGGTTATGCAAGCTACCGGGATACTCTGCAGGACCTGATGCGCCCGGTAAACCGGGCACTTACTGCCATCAAGAACAGGGGACTGGAGAAAGACCTGCAATTAATCATTGCCGAATACGGACCCTTTGACTGGGCCCATTACTGGCCATTTATCAATGACATGGGACATGCCCTTTGCAATTTTGAAATGACCGGCAGGCAATTACAGGTACCGGAAATTGAATTCTCACAGTTCTGGAATACAAGATGGATTAACAATGATTCGCTTGAAAACAGCGTCTTTGATGCCCTGGATAAGCAGGGAAACTTCAATGCCAATGGACAATCCATGATGATCTGGGGTAATTTCCTGGGGGAGCAGATGGTAAAATCTACATCCTCTGTGCACCTGAGATCCTTTGCCAGTTATGTACCAGAAGAAAATAGACTTTATGTTTACCTGATGAATATGCTTGAGGAACCACAATCCATTTCACTGAATATTGAGGGTTATGATGCTGAATCCATTTTACAGGCCTGGGAGCTTGCCGGGGACGGACCCGATGACGTGGATCCGCTATGGCAGAAATATACCGGATGGTCAGAGCCTGTGAATATCAGGGTCAGCGGGACCAGTATTACGGTCCTGGAATACCGGCTAACAGAGCATTAAACCGTTGATCAACATGAGAATACAACACTATTTATTCGCCGGATCGCTTATCCTTGCTTGTACATCATGTGCGCCAAAACTGCAAAAGAACTCCGAACAATTGATGAAAGGAATCGCTTACAGGCAGCTGGAACCGGAAGGAGAGGAATGTACTGACAT
>DAOUVF010000190.1 GCA_030667765.1 Bacteroides sp. | reverse complement strand
TTTGTGGCAGGTTTTATCGGGACTCCCCCAATGAACTTTATGGAAGGCAGGGTGGTAAATAGTAATAATGGAATATTTTTTATAAATAATTCTCAAACATTTCAGGTAAATCTTTCGTCAGATCATCCGGTAACAGCTTACGTTGAAAAAGAAGTTATACTTGGAATACGATCAGAAGATATTTATAATCGGATTAATGCAAGTGAAAAAGGTTTCGCTGTTTTGAATTGCAAAATTGACTTTGTTGAAAAACTGGGACATGAAATATATGCTTATATTCAATTACAGGATCAACAAATAATTTCCAGGCTTAAACCTGATGCTGAAATAATTGAAGATAGTCTGATCAATCTTTATTTTGATATTGCTAAAATGTATTTCTTTGAAAAGTTGACAGGTGCAATTATTCAGAATATCCGTCCCTGATCCATTTCTCGATCAATTTAATGTTGCAATCCGAAAGTTGCTGATTGGTAGGCATAGCAGCATATCCCTGTGCATATTTAATGGATCCCATTAATTTACCATTCTGGCCCAATGCCACCAGGTCAGCATAATTCCCTATTACAATGCCGCCGCCCGGATTACTTACACTATGACACCCTGTGCAATATGTTTGCATCATGGGCCAGATTGTTCCGGCAAAGGTAACATTAGTGGTATCACAGCCATCATTACAGGAATTGTTTTTTGCTCCCTGCAGGATCCATTTTTTGATAAGTGCAATCTGATCATTATCAAGCGGAGTCAGGGTGGAGGGAGGCATAATGTCGTCTTCGTCATCAGTGAGTGTTTCAAAGAATTCACTGTCATCCGGATCACCTGGCTTGATTTTTCCGGTTTTTATGATGGAGGCATAGTCCGTCAGTATTATGCCATCTCTATGCGAAGCTGCATCATGGCAATCCGTTGTGGCACAAGAGGATACTATGAGAGGAAGAATGGTATTCTGGAAATATACCGTATCCGGGTCGCATGTGGAGACAAAATCATCGTCCGGTATGCTGTCTCCGGGTGTAATACTGTCCACATTGAGACTATCAATCCAAACAGAAATCCTTTCAATCATGCAACTATCTAATTGCCTTCCCGGGGGCATGGGAGAAAATCCTTCTTCATTTCTGATAGTGCCCAGTAGAGATCCGTCAGCAACAGATTTTAACAACATGTCATAGTCTGAATAATCGTACCCGCCTGCAGGTGAGGTGCTGTTATGGCAACCTATACAGTTGTCCTGTAAAATAAGAAGAATTGTACCTTCATAGGATACGTCCTGCAGATTGCAATTATTTAAGATCGCATCCTCCACTCCAGGATATGGAGCAAAATGTTCTTTTGTACAAAGATTAAAGATGAACAGGGATAAGAATAAAGCAGGCAGGAGTAAGAATCTGAAAATTTTCATAAGAACTGAATTAATTCAAATCAGAATAGCGGATTTTCCTAATATACGTGAGTTACCAATTGGGGATTATGCTCACACTGGACTATTCTGTCTATATATAACCAGTCTTAATAATGGCCATTATTCATTAGGGTAACCAGAGACCTTTCCTGTCATTTCTGTTATGTCAATCCTTATGACTATAGTCTGGGTGACACGCCCGGGACTGAACTCAAAAGGACCTTTTGTGGTGTATTGATTCATAATGATATGCATGGCGGGGATCTTTTCCTTGTCATCCTCAATCAAGGTAGCCTTTCCGAACCCTGTGACAGAGCGGTATTTCATGGTCCAGTCATCGCAGGCAACAGGACCCGTGCTTAGCCGGTTCCCGGTATAGACCATGAAGCATACATCAGGATTCTTGCGCAGGATATCAATTTTTCGTCCCTCGATGGCAGCATGCAGGTAAATATTATCATCCATGAACCCGTAATTCATTGCAACCATGTAGGGTTTTACATCATCCACCATGGCTACATGGCAGACGAGGCCTTTTTTAAGGATCTCACGGATCCCTTCCGGATCTTTGATTTCCTTATCGTCTCTTCTTACTGTATTGCCCATTTTGTTTGTTTTTCAGTTGTCACTTGCCTTTCCGTGTCATGATTATTGAAATTGGTGCAACCGGACCCCTAAAATATGAACTTCTTCCGGTATTTCAGTCTTAATTTGTATTATCTGATTTTGTGCTTAGATTTGAACAAATTTTCACTAAAAACCCTGTTATGAGAAATATCACATTGACCCTCATGGTGATCCTTCTGGTATTGTCATCCTGTAGTGGCCTGAAAGTTACACAGCATTATGATGAGGAGATCGATTTTACACAGCATAAGAGTTTCTTTATCATGCCTCCGGATCCTTTCATTGACCTCCATGTTAACCGGTATGATAAGGAATTGCTGCTCCGTTCGATAGCTGATGAAATGAAAGCCAGGGGTTATAAACAGAATGAGGCAACAGGGGATCTCGTCGTGAACATGTCCCTGATCATGAATGACAAGACCGGTTTTACAAATTACAATAGCTATTATCACCTGAGCGGATACAGGTTTGTTTACACATGGGGGTATGGATATGCCGGTGGTTATTACCAGTATACCATAAAAAAGGGTACTCTGATCATCGATGTCTTTGATAACCGCTCAAAAAAGCTTGCCTGGCAGGGACTTGGGATAGGGACAGTTGAAGAGGACGAGGTAAAAAGGGCAAAGAATATACCCCATGTCATTCAGAAGATGTTCTACAAATATCCGGTGAAAAAGAAATAATACCTAACTTCAGGTGAACCTTTACAGGTACCATTTCCGAATGACATGATCCGGTTATTGCTATGGATAGTTTTAGTTGTATTGATCGGCGGGCAGGAATTATTATCCCAACCTGTTGATTTTCTGTTGGCAGACACCACTAACCAGGACAAGATATATCCCCGGTATTTTACACTGGACTTCAAAGCGCAACGCGGAAGGCATGTGACAACGGGGGTACCGATCCTGGAACAGACCATAGAGAAAAATCCTTATAATGTTTTTGAATTCAGGTTCGGGATAAAGGGATACGGACAGGAATCCTGGCACCAGATATTCAGGTATCCCACCTATGGCATAGGAATTTACCAGGCCTACTTTATCCCACAGAATAACCAGCTGGGAAACCCGGGAGCCCTGTATCTCTTTTTCAACCAACCCCTCCTGGGTAATGAAAGGATATATTTCGGTTATGATCTGGCATTCGGCATATCCTATAATTTTCTGAATTACGATCCTGAAGATAATCCGGAACAGCTTGCCATCGGCACAGCCCAGAATATCATTTTCCAGATAGAAGCTGAAACCGGGTTTCGCATCCTCAAGAGGCTTGACGGGGCAGTTGGTTTCGGGTTTACGCATTTTTCCAATGGCCGGATCAGGACCCCTCAGCGGGGTGTCAACCTTTATCATCTAAGCGGAAAACTTCGGTACCACATGGGCGCCTTGTACCGCAAAGAAGGCCTGAAGGAGGGTTGGCCCAAGGTCAGGCCGGAACCAATCCACCATGTACTGCCAAAATTCAATCCCCGATGGGAATTCTATATCTGCCCAAGTGCAGGTATGGCCTCGCCTGAAGGTGAACATCTCTGGGTAGATCGCAGCCTCCATTATTTTGTTGCATCCATTGATCTCAGCACAGCCTATCACTATGCGTATTTTGGGAAATTGGGACTGGGTGTTGACCTTTTTTATGATGAATCATTGAATGAATACAAGGGTACCCCGCAAACATCCCTGCCATTTAATGAGGAGATATACTGGGGGACCCATATATTGCATGAATTTATGATCCAGCGTTTCAGGGTGGTTACCCACTTCGGGATCACCCTGTCACAAAGGGAATATAAAGGGAAATGGTTCGCCAGGATTGGCATGAGATATAACTTTGCAAAGAACTTTTATTTTCGGAGTGTCTTAAAAACGCCCGAGGGATTCAAAGCTGATTTTATTGAATGGGGACTCGGGTACTCTTTCTATAAAATTAGAGATCCCCGGTAAGAGGGACGCTTAATAATATTGCGGGACTGTCAGGCCGGGAACCTCTTGGAAATATATCCGGTAATCTCTTTGAGTGATTGAATCTCCTGGGAAGAATTTCCGGAACGGACATAGAACCTTTCTGTCTTGTTTCCATGTTTGTCTGTTGTGGTGATATAGACCGGTTCCGTTCCTTCTGCAATCCGGATGGCACAAATTTCCTTTCCATCGATCACCGGAAATTCCATGATCATATTCTGCGTGATGAACGGGATCCCGAATTGCTGCTTCAACAGGTTTCTTAAATGGATCTCGAAATAGTCCGAATCATTCTTTTTAAGTGAATTATAATCACCTTCAAGGCCTGCGATCTCCCCATTATCCCTGACACCTATCAGCAATGTACCTCCTTGACCATTGCTGAATGCTGCGATGCTTTTGATGATCACATCCTCCAGTTTGGGATTAACCTTTTGCAGGTGCTGGTCCCATCGCAGTGCA
The DNA here is from genome assembly GCA_030667765.1 of Bacteroides sp. Classification (GTDB taxonomy): domain Bacteria; phylum Bacteroidota; class Bacteroidia; order Bacteroidales; family SM23-62; genus SM23-62. The sequence goes on along the minus strand of DAOUVF010000190.1, from coordinate 1,864 downwards.
GATTTGAATTCCATATGCTGGTGTTCTCCGCCCTTTATCAGTTCCGGCCAACTTTTCGTCTCAGTACCGCTTGCATCATCAGTTCTTTTATTCTTCCTTCTCCCTGCAGCTGCTACATACATCAGGATACTTGCCAGGATAAGGACCGTGACAATGATAACCTGGTAGTTCCTTGCCAGTAATCCCATTTTCAATGATCCTTCAGACACAGCCAGTCCCAAAGCATCAATTCTTTCAAATGAATGAAAGGGTCGAATATGAAGCCACCAGTCATCATCAGGTAACCTGTGATGATAGGTCATATTCATATTTCCGCCATGCTGGTTCCAGTTGTTAAGATAGACAAGCAAAATGCTGTCCTGCGGGGAATCTATGCTTCCTGTCAAATATTTTTCCGCCAGGGTTTGTAATGTATCAGGCAAGACTGCCGGAATTTGTATCATCTGTCCGGACCCGGTAATGAAAAATATGATCCTGTCACTGTATTTATTGAAAGACTGAAGGTGCCTGATCACAATCCGCAAAGGCATTTCAATGCTGCAGATAAAGACAGAGGAATCGACCTCTGAGTACCAGTCCACCGCTGCGGTAATGACCGGTTCCTTTAACAGGTTTGACTGATAAAGCCCCGGCCACCATAATTCATCATCATCATGGGCAATCTGGTCCAGGATGTCCAGTAAGGCCTTTCGACGTTCATCCTGTCCGCTGATCATCTCACTCCAGCTGCTGCTGATACTGTTATCCCTCAATCTGCGGTTCCATATGATCCCGCTGGTATCATATCCCGGGTTTTGCAGGCTGCTTACAAATGTATTTTTCTCCTTGTAAAGTGTAAGGCTCTGTCCATCACTATTGTATAACATGATGGAGCCGATTGCAGGCACCCTTGAAATCATGGGAATAAAAACCTTTGCCAGGGAATCTTCATCCAGGGAGAAGGCGGATGATTCATGGTATGCCTCTATGATTTGAAGGATCTCGTCCCTCACCGGATCCAAAAGATCAGTAAGCTCTTCTTCAAGTTTTTGCGAGAGGGAATTGATCAGGTTTTCAGAAAATGCATCATTTGATTTTAAACCCGAATAAGTGATCAGGAATATAAGCGGGATAACCAGAGCGGCAATGATGATATAGATCTTTCTCATGGGAGTAGTATAATCAGGTCTAAAATTAATACATAAATGTATAATATTGTATATTCGTGTTAATGCAAATCCAAAGCATGAAATCAGGACTCCTTATCATATTTTTTGCCCTTATCTGCCTTCCCGTATGGACACAGGAGTTACAGGACAGTATTTCCTTGGAGGACCTGGAATCCGATACGCTGATAACGGATACTACCAAGCTGGTAAAAAGTGTTCATCCTCAGGACCTGGAGGAAGCCAAATTGCAAATACGCTGGAGAGGTTATGTTAAATTTAATGCATACTATGATTATAATGGATTAAAGAGTACCGAGGGTTTTCTTACCTATGAAATACCTGTAGATCCTCACCTGAATAAGAATTATACGGGACTGTATGCCGGTGCAAGGCAGTCCAGATTGGGTATGGAAACCAGGTTGAATTCCAGGATCGGCCTCATGAGGACATATATTGAGGGGGATTTTGCAGGAGCCAATTATCCTTTAGCTTTCCGTCTGAGGCACGCTTATGGACAGATTGGATACTGGACACTGGGGCATACATGGTCAACATTCACTGACCTGGCAGCCATTCCCCGGACTGTGGACCTGGAAGGTCCCAATTCAGGAGTATTTGTGAGACATGGACTGATCCGCTATGAAAGAAGGGATGGCGAAGAGTTAGAGTGGGGACTTTCCCTGGAGAATCCCCGCAAAGATTTTGAAAATCCTTAT
>DAOUVF010000056.1 GCA_030667765.1 Bacteroides sp. | reverse complement strand
GACGGCTTCCGGATGGGGATACCGGATACACCCTATTTATAAGATAAGGAAATTCCATCACGGGATGGATTTCACAGCACCTACCGGGACGGAAGTATATGCAACTGCTGATGGTACTGTTGAACTTGTGGACCGATCCAGGCGAGGATATGGTAACAAGGTAGTGATTGACCATGGCTTTGGATATAAAACACTTTATGCCCATCTTGAAGGGTTCAATAATCTCCGGAAAGGTCAGAATGTGAAACGGGGAGATATTATTGCCTATGTCGGCAACACAGGACTCTCAACAGCGCCACATCTGCACTATGAGGTTCATCTCAACGGGAAAAAGATCAACCCCATAAACTATTATTTTGAAGATCTGACCGCGGAGGAATACGAGCGGATGATCATACTCTCCTTGCGTCCCGGGCAAAGCTATGATTAAGACTTTCTCATTCCTGTTTTGTGTTTTTATTCAGATCCCCGCTCCGGCCCGGACGGATTCATCTGCTATGTCTTTCGATACATTGACTGTCATTGGCGTGGGAGATATCATGATGGGAACGGATTATCCCTCTGCTATATACCTTCCGCCCGGAAATGACTGTAAACCCCTTTTACATGATGTAAACACTGTACTCAGGGATGCAGATATCACCTTCGGAAACCTGGAGGGAACCTTTGCGGGAGATAAGGGAAACCCGAAAAAATGCAAAGATACCACCAAGTGTTTCGTGTTCAGGATGCCCGACCATTATGTTCACTGTCTCGTGGAAGGAGGATTTGACATGGTCAGCATCGCCAATAACCATGCCAATGATTTTGGTGCCTACGGGAAGCAGCAAACAGAATGGGTTCTTGAAAGCCACGGTATAGCCTATGCTGGCTCCTATACCTCTCCTGCTGTGATCGTTGTAAAGGACGGGATACGCTATGGGTTGATTGCCTTTGCTCCCAATCTTGGCTGTTACGGTCTCGATGACCTGGACGCAGCAGCCTGGATGGTCGACTCGCTCAGACAACGCTGTGATATACTCATTGTTTCTTTTCATGGTGGAGCAGAAGGAGCTGACCATCAGCATGTAACCCGCCGGAATGAAATGTACCTGGGTGCAGGCCGGGGAAATGTGTATGCTTTCGCCCACAGGGTGGTAGACTCGGGTGCTGATATTGTTTTCGGGCATGGTCCGCATGTAACACGGGCCGTTGAAATATACAAGGACAGGTTCATCATTTACAGCCTTGGAAATTTTTGCACCTACAGGAGGTTTAACCTGAGGGGACCCAACGGCATAGCTCCCATTATTAAAGTCCAACTCACTCCGGCAGGCAGGTTTCTCAAGGGGGAGATCATACCTGTCAACCAGCCCGGCAGCGGGGGAGTAAGCCTTGATCCCCGGAAAAGGGTTATTTCCAAATTGCAGGAGCTTACCCGGACTGACTTCCCTGAAGTCCCACTGGATATTGATAATAATGGCATAATCACCATACCAAAAGATACCACAACCATCGTGCAGGGAAGTTATTATTGATATTTCGAAGCAATTTTCCTATTTTAGATAAAAATTATTCCACCTTTCATGCCCTATAAAGAACCCAAGGTAGAAAAACTGTTTTATAGTATTGGTGAAGTAGCGAGGATGTTTGATGTGAATACATCTCTTATTCGTTTCTGGGAGAAGGAGTTTGATATTATTAAACCCAAGAAGAATAAAAAGGGTAACAGGCTTTTTACCAAGGAGGACATAGACAATTTTCATATCATCTATCACCTGGTCAAGGAAAGGGGCATGACCCTGAAGGGTGCTCAGATGAAGATGAAAGAAAACAAAGACGACGCCATACATAACCTGGAGGTGATCCAGAAGCTGCACAATATCCGGAAAATGCTGTTGGAAATCAAAGAAGAGATGGATCATTGATCTATTCTATGCAAGTAAGGGAAATCACAGGTCATATTGAATCTTTTGCTCCCCTGTCGTATCAGGAGTCTTATGATAATGCAGGTCTTCAGACCGGCCACCCGGACCAGGAAGTAACTGCTGTATTGATTTGTATTGACATTACCGATGCGGTGATTGAAGAGGCCCTTCGCCTGGAAGCCAACCTGATCATTTCTCACCATCCGCTGATTTTCAGGGGCCTCAAAAAACTCACCGGGTCTAACTATACGGAACGGCTGGTTATCGAGGCCATTCGGCAAAACCTGTCAATATATGCCGCGCATACAAACCTGGATGCCGTACATACAGGTGTCAACCATAAAATGGGTGAAAAACTGGGTTTGAAGAATACCAGAATACTTGTTCCTATGGCTGATCATTTACGGAAACTGGTATTCTTCGTTCCTGCAGATCATGCTGATACGGTACGGCAGGATATATTCAAAGCCGGTGCAGGTCATATCGGTGCCTATGATATGTGCAGCTTTAGTGCTCCAGGGGAGGGAACCTTCAGGGGATCTGAAGAAAGTGATCCTTTCGTGGGGGAAAAAGGAAACATGCATACTGAACCTGAATATAGGGTGGAGACGATCTTTCCGAAAGAAAGGGAAAACCAGATCATCCGTGCACTGATCCGGTCGCATCCCTACGAGGAGGTTGCTTATGATATTTATCCCCTGGCCAACAAATACGACAGGGCAGGCTCAGGGGCCATTGGCGAGCTGGAGAAACCTCTCGATGAGCAGTCTTTCCTGCGCTTGCTCAAGGAGCGCTTTAACACGTCTGTGATACGACATACCGGTCTCCTTGATAAGAAGATCAAAAGGATAGCTCTCTGTGGCGGTAGTGGAAGCTTCCTGCTATCCAGAGCCATTACATCAGGTGCAGATGCTTTTGTAAGCGGTGATTTTAAATATCACCAGTTTTTCGATGCCGATAGCAGGATTCTGGTCGCTGATATCGGACATTATGAAAGTGAGCAGTTCACCAAAGAGATCTTTTATGAATTACTTACAAAAAAATTCACTAAGTTTGCGGTTTATTTGTCGGAGGTGAATACAAATCCAGTAAATTATTTTTAAAATGGTTGCAGAAAAGGCAAAGGCCGGCGATGTCGCTGAAATGTCCGTAAAAGAGAAATTGAAGGCTTTATATGATTTACAACAGGTTGATACAGACATAGATAAAATCAAGATACTTCGTGGTGAGCTACCGCTCGAGGTACAGGATCTGGAAGATGAGATTGAAGGGCTGGAGACCAGGGTCGGTAATATTGAAACAGAGGCGAAGACCCTGCAGGACGCGATTTCCAAAAAGAACAACGAGATAACCAATGCCCAGAGCCTGATAAAAAAGTACGAAGAACAGCAGAATAATGTAAGAAATAACAGGGAGTTTGATTCCCTTTCCAAAGAGATCGAATTTCAGACCCTGGAAATCGAACTGGCTGAAAAAAGGAAGAAGGAATTCAGCGAACAGGTCGAAGAGAAGGAAGTGCATATTGCCGATTCAACTGTCATCCTGGATGAGAGGAAGGATGATCTCAATACTAAGAAATCCGAGCTCGATGAGATCATCTCCGATACCAAGAAGGAAGAGGAGATACTGGATAAAAAGCGCGATAATATTGAAAACATGATTGAACCAAGGCTTTACACTGCCTATGAAAAGATCCGCAACAATGCCAGGAACGGTCTGGCAGTTGTAACTGTTGAACGGGACGCCTGTGGTGGTTGTTTTAACAAGATCCCCCCTCAAAGACAATTGGATATTGCTTCAAGGAAAAAGATTATCGTCTGCGAATATTGCGGCAGGATACTTGTTGACACCGACAAGGAAGAATAAGATCCGGTAAAATAGTATTTCATAGGCTGTCCAATCCAACCGACAGCTTTTTTTAAGTTGGTAAAGATCACAAAGTATATCGCCATTTGCCTGGTCATGATCGGAACCGCGACCAGGGCCATTTCCCAACACGCTTCATCAGAAATATATTCGACAGTACTCAGACAGATCCTCAGCCTGAATTTTGACGCTGCTGATAACCTGATAACTGAGTTTTGTGGAGACCCTGAGATAGGGTCCGAAATGATATATCTTCGCAATTACCTGGAATTTCTTGATGCGCTGATCGCAGGGGACAGGTCCGGCTATGAAATATACCTGTCAGGAGCCCAGGCCCGTCTGGATTCAATTCAATCGGGATACAGCCATCTCTCAGTCCGCATACCGATGATATCGGCCATTCACCTGCAATCCTCCTTTCTGAATGCCCTCCATGGTGAGAACTTCAAAGCTGCCCGTAATTTTTACGTAGCCAAACGATATTACCTGCAGGCGAAATCTGCCCGGCCGGGGGATCCTTTCAACGGCAAACTTGAAGGATTGATCAATATCATTTCAGGTTCAGCCCCGGCTGAATACCATTGGTTGATGAGAATTTTCGGGATAAGGGGAGATATACAGCTTGGCCTGGATCAGCTCTCGGAATATCATGAGGGTACATCCGGACCGGACAGACTCGAATCCTGCCTGATCATGCTCTATGCCCGCCAGATTACAGGGCAGGGGACAGGAGAACAGATTGATGATTGTGGTGAAGATTTAACCCTGCACAGGTACTTTCATGCTTATCATGCTCTCAAATCGGGTCACAGCCGCGAGGTAATTGAATTGCTGGATGCCTGGGTGCAGGATACCGGAGAGATAGTCCTAACCTACCTGGACCTGTTGCTCGGTGAGGCTTTGCTGAATAGTACCGATACAGGGGCCCGGGATCAACTGATTCGTTTTTTGGACAGGACCCGGGGGGATCATTATGTAAAAACAGCCTGGCATAAACTCAGCTGGCACCATTACCTTGATGGTGATTCTGCCGCGTACTACATGGCAAGGAATAATGTGATAGAAAAGGGGAACCTGATACTGGATGCTGACAAACAGGCATTCAGGGAGGCAAGTGAAGATGTCCTGCCCAATGCCTTCCTGCTAAGATCGAGGTTATATTTTGATGGAGGATATTACCTGAGATCATTTGAAACCCTTCAGCAGATCAATCAGGGTGATCTGGCCGGCAGAAAGGATTCATTGGAGTATACCTACCGGCAGGCCCGGATCGCAGACCGGCTCGGAAAAAGAGATGAAGCCGTTTCAGGATATCATGAAGTAGTTAAGACCGGGATGGGCTCCACCTGGTATTTCCCTTCAAACGCTGCCCTTCATATGGGAATGATCTATGAAGAAAGGTGTGATACGGCACAGGCATTGAGATTTTACCAGACCTGCCTGAAGATGAACAGGTCTGCTTACAGGAACAGCATTGGGACCAAGGCAAAACTGGGCATCAGAAGATTAAAATAAAATTATTCATTTGCACGGTAGAACCGGTTTTCAGGTACATCTTTGAGGTGATCCCTGGTATCCTCATAAAACTGCCTGAAGCCGGATAATTCGGTTTCGGTAAATTCTATCCCGCCGATCTCATCCTCGGAAATGTTGGCAGGGATCAGTTGAAATTTTCGTTTATCCCCTTGCAGTGGTTTGTGAACCCATACGGGCAGGTAATCGAACCCGGTGATCCTTGTCCTGTCCGTTTTTTCCAGTTCAAGTCCAAAAATAATACCCCCATCCCGGTACCTGTCGCGCTGGTTCGAAATAAAATTCCCCAGCGAATAGACGACCAGCTGATGAAAACCTGTATCGGTTTGTTTATATTCCACAGGTTGTATGACATGAGGATGCGAACCGATTATTACATCTACACCCTGCCTGAACAGGAATCCTGCGAGTTTACGCTGCAGGGTATCTTCCTGGCGCTGGTACTCTTTTCCCCAATGGACACTGGCAATCACGAAATCAGGTTCAACCAGTTTCACCTTCTCAATATCCCTTTGTATCATCAGGGTATCGATATAATTAACGATGTTCGGGGTATCGGCCTGCAGCCCATTTGTACCATAGGTATAATTCAGCATGGCCAGCATGATATCATTCTTCTCCAGGATGAGGGGGTAAGTTTGCTCCCGGTGACCCGAAGAAATAAAGGAGCCGGTCAGGATCATGCCTTTCCGGCCCGTGACCTCCTGCGTTCTTTCGAGTCCCTCGCTGCCCCTGTCCAGTGCATGGTTGTTGGCATTAACAAGGACATTGAAGCCTGCATTCATCAGGCCGTCCAGCAGGGCATCCGGACTGGAAAAACGGGGGTAGCCTTTGTATGGCGGACCTGCCAGGGTGACTTCCAGGTTGGCCACTGCAATGTCAGCTTGCTGGAGATATGGTTTGAGGTATGAAAAACAAGTCCTGTAATCATAGGAATCTGAAGAATCTATATGGGCTGCATTGATCTGGGAATCATGCCCCATGACATCCCCCGCGAAAACGATCCTCAGGGAATTCTTACGCGTACCCCTGTCCCCGCCAACTTCATTACCGGCAAACCCGGTTTCACCGGCTGCAAGCAGCAGGAAAAAAAGAATGAACCTATGGCTTTTCATATTCATAATTTATGATGTACCCGGACCTTCATTACCAGCTCCCGCCGGCACCACCTCCGCCAAAACTGCCGCCGCCGCCGCCAAATCCGCCACCTCCGAAACCGCCTCCCCCGGAGCGGAAACTCCCGAAACTGCCGGAATGTGACCTGCCTGAGCCGCTGGCAAGGAAAAGGGCCAACAGGAAAGGCACATTATGCCCCACGGCATATTGCCTGGCGGACCTGGCCCGGCCAATGACCGAAAACAAGATGACAAATAAGATAAAAATAATGGCAGGAATCGCAGAAGAGTCCTCCGTCTGGTTTCGCTGCAGGTATTCATCTGCTGTATACTCTCCCCTGGTTAGTTCCATCAGGGTATTACTCGCAGCCACGAGTCCACCGTAATAATCCAAATCTCTGAAATGCGGGATCATATCAAAATCAACGATATGGTGAGCGGTGATATCCGGTACAGCGACTTCCAAACCATACCCGGTAGAGATATTAACATCTCCATGCTGCCTGTCAGCTGAAGGGTTCAAAAGGATGACCGCCCCATTGTCCTTGTCTTTGGTCCCGACACCCCATTTCTCTCCCAACCGGACAGTAAAATCTGCAATGTCATATCCTGCAATATCATCCAGGATCACGATATAGATCTGTGTGGAAGTTTCATAATAGAAATCCTGCAATTTCTTTTCCAGTTGTTCCCGGTTCCCCGCCTCCAGCAAGCCTGAAAAGTCATTCACCATCCTGGGCGGTTGCATGGGATCGGGGATATCCTGCCCTGTCCCCGGGGGAGTCATAAACAGGCCAGCCAATAATATGATGATAAGTTTTTTCATTTTTCCTCCTGTTGGTCACCGAATGATATATCATCGGGCAATTCATTTACATCATCGTCCTGGTAAGGGAAATGTTCCTTGAGCTGGGCTCCCGCGGACCGGATCCCCCATGCGAGTCCCTCAGCAAACCGTCCTTCGATGAATTCGGCCTGCATTTTCTCCTTGATATCATCCCAGAAATCCTCCGGTGTGACTGCATTGATCCCTGCATCTCCAAGGATGGCAAACTTATGGTCATCGACGGCAAGGTAGAACAGTACCCCGTTTCTTTTGTCTGTTTTGTGCATGCCGAGCTTTTCAAAGAGGTAGGCTCCCCTGTCAAGGACATCAGCCTTGCAATGCCTTTCTATGTGGACCCGGATCTCTCCCGAGGTGTTCATTTCGGCATCCGCAATGGCCTGCCGGATCAGTTTTTTCTGATCGTTGCTGAAAAAATGGGATGGTTGCATGATCTAAAATTCTACAGTTGGTGCCTCTTCGCTTCCTTCGGCTGCCTCGAAATAGCCTTTCTTATCAAAGCCGAATATCGAGGCCAAAATATTCTTCGGGAATCTCCTGATATAAGTATTATAGTTACGGGTCGTGTCATTGAATTTTCTTCTTTCAACAGCAATACGGTTTTCCGTACTTTCAAGCTGTTGCTGCAGATCCAGGAAGCTCTGGTTGGCTTTCAGGTCGGGATACCGTTCCACCACCACCATCAGCCTTGAAAGTGCAGAACTCAGCCCGTCCTGGGCACCCTGGAATTGCTGGATTGCCTCTGCATTAAGATTTTCGGGATTGATATTAACAGATGTGGCCTTGGCCCTGGCTTCAATCACCTGGGTGAGTGTTTCCTTCTCAAAATCTGCATAGCCCTTGACGGTATTTACCAGGTTGGGGATGAGATCAGCGCGTCGCTGGTATGCAGTTTCAACCTGAGCCCATTGTCCGGTAACAGCTTCATCCATTTCCACCATGCGGTTATAACTGCCGCAGCTTGAAATCACTGCGATAGCGACTAGCCCAAGGATCAGGTAAATAAATTGTCTTTTTGTAATTTTCATGGATCGGGTTTTTTAAAGTGATTGAAAAATGGTGTAATAAATAATAAAAGTAATATACTGATGCCAGTATAACAATTATAATATAAATCTTGACATGATTTGTTCTTACATTTGCCCCATAAGTATGAAATTATGACAGATAATGAATTCAGAAAGGCAGTCCGGGAAGGCATACCTGATAAACTGCCTCCGGCCAGGCCTTTCGATCCGGAAGTGAATCATGCACCCAGGAGAAAGGATATATTGTCCGTTGAGGAAAAGAAACTGGCCATCCGGAATGCACTGCGGTATTTTCCCAAAAAGCATCATGCCGTCCTTGCGCCGGAATTTGCCGATGAGCTGAGAAATTTCGGCCGGATCTATATGTACCGTTTCATGCCTGATTATAAGATCTTTGCGCGTGATATTCAGGCATTTCCCCACCGGTCGAGGCAGGCTGCCGCTTTGATGCTGATGCTGAGCAATAACCTTGATGACGCGGTGGCCCAGCATCCCCATGAGTTGATAAGCTATGGAGGGAACGGCGCTGTATTCCAGAACTGGGCCCAGTACCTCCTGACGATGAAATACCTGGCCGGTATGACTGAGCATCAGACCCTTGTCCTTTATTCCGGGCATCCCATGGGATTGTTCCCCTCACAGCCTGAAGCACCCAGGGTTGTGGTTACCAACGGGATGGTCATACCCAACTATTCCTCATCCGATGATTATGAAAAATTCAACGCCATGGGAGTCAGCCAGTATGGACAGATGACTGCAGGCTCATTCATGTATATCGGTCCCCAGGGAATCGTCCACGGCACCCTCATTACCATCCTGAATGCGGGCAGGATAAAATCCGGGAGGGAAGGAGGTGACCTGGGTGGACAGGTGTTTGTGAGCTCGGGACTCGGGGGCATGTCCGGGGCACAGCCCAGAGCCACAGAAATTGCCGGAGGTATCTGCCTGGTGGCCGAAGTCAATTCCAAGGTCATCAAAACAAGGCATAGCCAGGGATGGGTTTCAGAAGTCCATACCGACCTTGACAGGATGTTGTCCCGAATGGAAAAAGCCCGGAAGCAAAAAGAGGCCGTCTCCCTTGCCTATCATGGGAATGTTGTTGACCTCTGGGAAAAACTTGTAAAAGAGGATATAGAGATAAATCTCGGATCAGACCAGACATCCCTACATAATCCATATGCGGGGGGGTACTATCCTGTGGGACTCTCCTATGAGGATGCAAATAGAATGATGGTTGAATCGCCCGATGCATTTCGAAAGCAGGTTGATGAATCCCTGAAGCGGCAGGTGGATTACATCAACGTCATGGCAGGACGCGGTATGTATTTCTGGGATTATGGGAATGCCTTTCTGCTGGAAGCCGGCAGGGCAGGGGCAGACATTTTTCAAGCAGAAGGTATCTACCGCTACCCTTCCTATGTACAGGATATTATGGGTCCCTTGTTCTTCGATTATGGTTTTGGTCCTTTTCGATGGGTCTGTTGCTCTTCCAGGAAGGAAGATCTTATAATAACTGATGAAATTGCCGGCAAGGTACTGGAAGATATGAGCGTAAACTCACCCGGGAGAATACGTATGCAGTTGCTGGATAACCTTCATTGGATAAGGGAAGCGGGAAGGAATAACCTGGTGGTGGGATCACAGGCCCGTATCCTGTATGCCGATGCTGAAGGAAGGGTCAAAATTGCCAGGGCCTTTAATGATGCCATTCGCGAACAACGCATTACTGCACCGGTTGTCATCGGACGTGACCATCATGATGTCAGTGGAACGGATTCCCCGTACAGGGAGACATCCAATATTTATGACGGCTCCAGGTTCACTGCCGATATGGCTGTTCAGAATGTCATTGGTGATGCCTTCCGTGGGGCCACCTGGGTATCTCTCCATAACGGTGGGGGTGTCGGTTGGGGAGAGGTGATTAATGGCGGTTTTGGCATGGTTTTAGATGGTACAGCAGAAACAGAGCAGCGCTTGCAAAACATGCTCTTCTGGGATGTGAACAATGGCATTGCCAGGAGGAGCTGGGCAAGGAATGAGGCGGCCATCTTTACCATTGAAAGGGAGATGGACAGGTTCCCGGACCTGAAAGTGACCATTCCGAACCTTGTGGATGATAAAATCATAGAAAATGTTATCAAATCAACATCTTAACTTTCTGAAATTCCAGGGAATTCTGGTTGTGCTTGCCTTCCTGGCCTATTCCTGTGAGGACCTGCCTGGTCCGGATACCGGCGATGACAGAGATAAGCTGGTGGATACATGGAAAGTGACCGAGGAGTCAAGCCCATTAAAATCAGAACAGGGAGCTTACTGGGTCGAGATTGAGAAGCACCCGGATAAACAGAACATGGTAGTGATCTACTTCTTTCACGGACTGGGAGATGATGTTTATGCCGAGGCCAGCCTGAGCGGTTCAACCCTGACACTTGGAAGCCAGGTTTTAAAGGGGGG
>DAOUVF010000171.1 GCA_030667765.1 Bacteroides sp. | reverse complement strand
TGCCGGTCAACACCAGGTTTCTGAAAGGGTTCCATACGCCTTCCAAAATCGGATAAATCATCACTTAGCAGGTATCTATCGGAGATGTTGATTGGTGATTCTATATTAGCCGGTTGCAGGTAATCAGCATCCGATTTGCCTATGGCTATTTTTGTACCGGTGTTTTTCAGGTCTGCACTTCCCAGGCACTGGTCCCTGTGATAATGTGTATGCAATATCCAGTCAATATGTTCCACACCCAGGCTTCCGAGAGCCCCGGCCAACCTGTCCGAACCGGCATCAATGAGGATGCCCGAACTTCCGGATCTCAGCAAATAAACATTGCATGCATCCTGCAACCTGTAGATATTCGGTTGGATTAATTCAAAGCCAGTATTGTCTGCAGCAGATGAATAGACAAAAATTAGGAGTAGGGTTGCGAGCGTATATGACCTTTTCATAACTCGCTGTCAATAATAACCCTGTGTTCAGGTCCAGCAACATCGGCAAGGTTTACTGTCCGGAATGACAGCTCATACTTTTTCATTTTCAGATCGAGGGTGAAATTTTCACCTGTTTTGGACCAGTCCCCCGAAGAAGACTCCATTACCTGGTATTCTTTCAGGTTTGGGGTGTCAGATATCAGCCGGATGCTTGCACTGCTTCCTTCAATATCTACCTCTGTTGAAATGGTGTTGGGAGTCCATTCAATATGGTCCCGATCCTGGATAAGACTCATGACATCCATATTATTATAGATCCAGCAAGGTTTCCCATCCCTGACCCAAATATTGGCAGTATAGAAATCATCTTCATACATGACCACTTTCCCGCTATGATCGGGCCAGGCGCTGAAAAAATCTCCGTTGCCCTGCCAGGTTATCCAGGTATAGGTGCGGGCAAAGCTTACCTTTGGCCTTTGCATCTCCTCATTAAAATCAATACTCCTGCGTTCCGGTCCCTGAACAAGCAAAATATCTGCCCCCTTATTTTTAAGGTATTCATCCCGTATTTCCAGTGAAGAGAGCGGGATACTGGTCTTTTCAAAATGATGATCGTATTTAGCATCTGATAGTACCCATTTATTAAACTTGTTTATCCAGATCTCGTTGATGCCATGATGCCCGTCCGGCCCTTCCACTCCCCGGATCCCTGGTCCCGCACCAAGAGCTCTTGTCAGGTATCCGTAGGCATTCATAATGCCATTCTGTACAACCATAAAATGGCCACAATGGAACCCTTCTCCTCCCAGCGCAGCATCGAGAATACCCTCGGCGTATCCTTCTCCGCTGTAATGGGGACTGTGATCTTCAATTTTGATCACGGATTTTATCCAATGCCGCAGTAATAATATCCTTTTAAATTCATCGGTCTCTCCATGAAAGATGGTATCAAGCTGGTATTTTTCAATCAAATGCCTGAATTCCGGGTTTGACAGATCCTCCATGGTTTGGAAAACCATATTTGGTTTATATACCGGATTATCAACTTCCGCAATAAAATATTGCCTGCTTTCGCAAGAAAGTGCTAAGATTGCCAGGCCTATTACAATAATTTTTGCTTTCATATCATTATTTTATAATGTTTTAAAGGCAAATATATTAAATTTATCCTGTATACTTCAATCAGGATCCAAACCTGTTAAAACATATATTTATGATTGCAAAGAATCCTCATTTAAGCCTGGTTTCTGGTTTAATAAGGGCATCAATCTTAATCTTTTTCGGCATTTTGATGTTCAGCCTGATACCATATCAGTCATTTGCACAAATACCTGAGGGCATCCGGACTGTGAGACCGGTTGAAATTGATGATGTGCTTATAAATCCGGGGATAGGGTTCAGTACATTCCAGATGTTTAATGGTGACAATCACAAGGCGAACCAGGATGTACTTGGAAGCGCTGACCTGGAAAGGTACAGGAACGATATGAATGATATTCGAAATATTAATCATCCGGCCACCACACTGGCCTATTTCAGGATCCTGTGGAAGGTAATCGAACCCGGACGGGGGGAATATCAATGGGATTACATTGATGAATTGCTAAAACTTGCACATGCGCATGGACAAACGCTGATCCTGCGCATCGCACCATACAAAAGGCAAGCCAACTGGGATGTTCCCTCATGGTATCGTGAGATGGTTGGCAATGAAAGAGAGTTCCGGCATGTAAAATGGGTGGTTGATCCGGAGGACCCGCTTTATGCCGGGTGTTTTGGAAAGATGATCCGGGAATTGGGGAAACGTTATGACGGTCATCCTGATCTTGAAGCTGTTGATCTGTCAATTATTGGCTGGGCAGGGGAAGGTGGCGGGACCGAATTATTAAGCACTGAAGCGATGCAGAACCTGATAGATCCATATATTGAATCTTTCAGGAAAACACGCCTCATCGTTCTGTTACATGGTGAAAAAGCCAATGAATATATCACCTCGAAGGCAATTGTAGGCTGGCGGCAGGATTGCCTGGGTGATCTCGGATTCTGGGCTGATGAACAAAACGGCTGGACCCATATGTATGATTATTATCCACAGGCCATTGCCAATTATAACATGCAGGATGCCTGGAAGAAAGCACATGTGAGTTTTGAGATTTGCGGGACTTTCCCGAGCTGGAAAAAATCCCATCGATATGGACCGGATGAGGTGAGATATATCATTGAGCAGAGCCTGAAATGGCATATTTCCTCTTTTAATGCAAAGTCCTCTCAGGTGCCGGAGGAATGGGAACCATTGATCAATGATTGGTTGAAAAAGATGGGATACAGGTTTGTGCTGAGGAAATTCAGTTATCCGGCTACAGTCCGGCATAATGGGAAATTTTCTTTTCAGTCATGGTGGGAAAATAAGGGAGTTGCCCCCTGTTATGGAAATTATGTTCTTGCACTCAGGCTTGTAAATGGGGATCATGAAATTATCCTGCCGACCACTGCAGAGATCAAAGAATGGCTCCCCGGAGACATTGTATATGAAGATGCTGTCTTTATCCCTGGTGACATTAAGCCTGGAATATATGAGCTGCAAATTGGCATCCTTGATCCCTTACTGTCAGAGCCCCGTATCAGTTTAGCCAACGAAGGCAGGACCCCTGACGGATGGTATACCCTGGATAAACTGGAAATCTATTGACCTACATCCCGTCCCATCCGGCTACACGGGCCATTATCCACCACATCGCATAGGCTTTCCTGTTGGCGGTAATATGCTGGGTGTTATGTGCCCCGAATTCAACTGATCCGCCGGGTGAACTCTTATTCTCGTACCAATCAGTGCCGAGTGCATGGGCGTTTTGCCAGTCAATATAGAAATTCCCGCCATATAGATCCGAATTGCCATTATCACCCGTGTCCTCCCAGTAATTATCCCCCATATCATAAGTGTCAATGCTGTAATAATCAAGGCAGTAATATCCATTCTTCATGCAATGGTCAATAATTAGTTTTGCCTGGTTTTTCGGATTGCCGTCTCCTGTATTGCTTCCCTGGTTGGCATGACCTGTCATAAAAATGAAGGTCACGGGATGCTGTCTCTGGCCTGCTCCATTGCCGATCTTTGTTCCCCCTTCACCATATTCTGATATTAATTCATCCATTCCCGGTAAATAATTTGTAGCAGGAAGATGATCGGCAATATTGCACCAGGACCACATGACTACATTGATATCATCATTTGCATCATCGTCCAGAAAGTTCCTTGTGGCCTGGATGAAGGCAGTTTCGTTCCTGCTCAAATCGGAAGCATCATCCCCGGGGGCAGCATAACTGCCTATGGCATAGTCATGAAAGTCCAGTTTGCCAGCCTCGGGAGAATTATTTGTTATGCCAAAGGAAACATCATCTCCTTGTTTGTAGTCAGGTAAACCAAATAAACCCCTGGCGACCTGTGTACCATGCGAAGTGTGCTGGTAGGCTATGTGCAGGGTAGTTCTTGCCTTATCAATATATTCCTTCGGGATGCTCCTTAGAACGGATTCCTTGGCTACACTGTAGTCGGCAATTGTTGATTGATTGCCAGGATACTGATTTGTCTCTTTATCGTCATTACAATTGGTAAATAACATACACAGGACTGTTAAAGAAAAAATTAATACTGTCATGATCTTAAAAATGGATTTTTGTTGAGACTTTCCCTTGATTTGCATGGCCTTGTTTTTATTTTATGCATACGGGAAAATCCTTAATATGGTTCGTAAAACTGACTTAATTTTGACTGATCACAATTTTATGTTCAGGTCCGGTTACACCAGCCAGGTTCATGATGCGAAAATACAATTCATGTCTTTTCCTTTTCAGATCAACACTTAAAGAATCCTCAACCTGTTGCCAGTCCCCCGACAACCCCTCTTTCATCTGGTATTCTTTCAAGTTGGGTGTCTCTGAGGTCAGCTTGATCATTGCAACATCACCCTCGATCTGGATCTCCGAACCAATGGTATTGGGTGTCCAGTCTATGGCATCACGCTCCTGCACTAACCTCATGAATTCGGGCTTATCATAGGCCCAGTGGGGATTGCCACCCCATATCCATGTATTATTGTTAAAATAATCATCTGCAAACATGCTTAACAATGTTTCATGATCCGGCCATGCGGTAAACATATCATTATGGGTATGATACTCGATCCATGTATAGGTCTGGGCACTGCGTTCCTTGCTTGTTCCTGTTTCGGGATCTTTGTCCGTAGGTATGCGGCCGGGACCCTTTACCTTAATGATATCCGCTGCCTTGTTCTTCAAATACTCATCACGAACTTCCAGGGCTGATAACGGGATCCCGTCTTTTTCAAAATGATGATCATATTTTGCATCGGATAAAAACCACTTATTATAATCATTCAGCCATATTTCGTTGATTCCATGATGTCCGTCAGGACCTCCCATTACACCGGGACCGGCACCCAGGGTCCGGGTAACATACCCATAGGCATTCATGATGCCATTCTGGACCTTCATGAAATGCCCACAATGAAATCCCGTTCCCTCCAGGGCTGCATCCAAAATTCCTTCCGCGGAACCGCCCCCGGGATAAGGATCACCAAAGTCGTCGATCTTAATAACGGACTTGATCCATTGCCTGAGTAATAAGATCCTCTGCAGCTCATCCGTTTCCCCATGAAAAATGGTATCCAGCTTATACTTATTGATTAAATTTTGAAAACCGGGATGGCCTAAATCTTCGAATCCCAGGAACTCAACATTGGGTTTAAATGGCGGATTATCAACAGGTTCGACGGTGTATTCAGCATTTTTGCAAGTAATGAGTATTAAAAATGCAGCCAAAAATAAATACTTAACTTTCATTACGTTATTATTTCAGTTAAAAAGGTGGAACAAAAATATAAAATAACTATATACAAACCTTATGAAATAATATAATTTATCTATTTTTGAGTAAAATAGCACCATTAATAATTCCTTTTATCAAATGAGAAGTACACAAATAAGGAAGTTTTGTTGCTGGATGGCCATTCTTCTTTCTGTATCCTGCTACAATGGCTTTTCGCAAATTGCAGTTAATGAAATTGTAATACGGCCTGTGGAAATTTATGATGTATTGACCAATCCTGGCATTGGTTTCATGACTTTTCAACGGTTTAATGGAGATGAGCTAAATGATGGAAGTGGCTGGACCGAAGGATATCCCATCGATTACCAGGAGTTTGACGGGGATCTTACAAACAAGGATCATCCCGCCACCACTATCGCCTATTGGCGGATTTACTGGAAGTTTATGGAACCTGAGCAGGGCAAATATCGTTGGGATATGCTTGACAAGGCCCTTGAAACAGCCAGATCAAGAGGGCAGACCCTGTTGCTCAGGATTGCTCCCTATGGTACTGATGATAAAAGGGATGTGCCGGATTGGTACCGTGAAATGGTTGATCCGAGTAAAGAATGGAATAATATCAGTCCGGTAAAAAAATGGGCTGTTGATCCTGAAGATCCACGATATGCATATTATTTCGGGGGAATTATAAGAGCTATTGGGGAAAGATATGATGGCCACCCTGATTTTGAAGCCATTGATCTTTCCATCGTCGGGGCCTGGGGAGAGGGTGCAGGTTCTGAATTGCTGAGCCAGAAGACTAGAGAAGCCCTGGTTGATTCATATACTGATGTTTTCAAAAAGAC
Organism: Bacteroides sp.; assembly: GCA_030667765.1. Lineage (GTDB taxonomy): Bacteria > Bacteroidota > Bacteroidia > Bacteroidales > SM23-62 > SM23-62. Next base: position 578 of record DAOUVF010000171.1, on the reverse strand, counting down.
TCCTATTATTGCATTATTGATGGATAAGGAAACAAATACGTACGCGAATTCTCAAATACCAGTGGGATGGAGGGTGGATTGTATCGGTGACATAGGATTCGGGGCGGATGATTTATGGTTCCATATGTATGATTTTTACCCGCAGGAAATTATCAATGCCGGTGTAAAAGATAACTGGAAAACAACACTTATTCTAACCCTTCTTTTTTCAGGAATGGCTGCGATGTATGCAGGAATGTATCCTGCTTTTAAGGATATGATGGCTGATATGAACTCTGGTATATTTGATCAATTTGCATTTATCCCAGGATATCAAGACATGGCTAGTTATATTGGTTTTTTAAACATTGAGATGTATCAAATATTCTATGTGCTTATCCTTGGAATCATCCTTGGTTTTATTGCTGCTTCCATGGTTTCTAAAGAGATAGAATCAAAAACAATTGATGTATTGATGTCCAATCCTGTTTCAAGAAAACAAATTATTATTGAAAAATTCCTTGGCCTAATACCAATGGTACTCATGATTAATTTTGTCACAATGATTGTTATTATTGGTACTACCATTATTATTGGTG